>NZ_JBZVGZ010000038.1:0-20303 GCF_058630335.1 Halorubrum sp. SD41 | reverse complement strand
CCGCGTCGCCGGAACCGCCCGAATCGACGCCGTAGACCGTCGCCAGCCGCTCCGTGAGTCGGTCGTATATCTCCCGGAACCGGGGGTCGACGTCGGGGTTGATCAGCTCGCGGGACATCGCGTCGCGCACCGGCTCGGGGACCGCGGTCGGTCCCGGCGTCATGAGCATACGCCTCGGTTCGGCCGGCGATATATAAACGGTCCGCGGGCGGACCGGTCAACGGTCTCGGGACGGGGCGGTCGAGAGCCCCGGCCTGCGACGGGCGGGCCGACATCCTCATATATTTCTGTCGCCTGCGTTCCGGTACGATGATGCTTCCGACCCACGTGCTGGCGGGGATGCTGCTCGCGGCCCCGCTGGCGCGGGCGGCGCCGGAACTCGCGCCGGTCGGGTTCGCCGCCGGCTTCCTGGGCGGACTCCTCCCCGACCTCGACATGTACACCGGCCACCGGCGGACGCTCCACTACCCGGTCTACTACTCCGTCCTCGCCGTCCCGGCGCTCGTCGCGGCCGTGGCCGCGCCGTCGGCGCTCACCGTCGGCGTCGCGCTCTTTCTCCTCGGCGCGGCGCTCCACAGCGTCTCGGACATGTACGGCGGCGGCTTGGAGCTCAGACCGTGGGAGGGGAACTCCGACCGCGCGGTGTACGACCACCACCGCGGGACGTGGATCCCGCCCCGGCGCGGCGTCCGGTACGACGGCGCCGTCGAGGACCTCGCGCTCTGCGTCGGGCTGTCGGTCCCGCTGCTCGTGCTGGTCGACCCCCCGATCCGTGCGGTCGTGTTCGGCACGCTCGCGATCGCGGTCGTCTACACCGTCCTCCGCCGCCGGCTCGCGGAGATCGCGGCGGCCGTGATCCCGTTGCTTCCCGCAGCGTTCGACCCGTACCTCCCCGAGCGGTACCGGTGAGGCCGCGGCGGACGAGCGCCACCCGACCATCGGACCGACGCGCTTACTTTTCCCGCCTCGTTTGACCAGACAACAGTCCGCGCCGGCGGCCGATCCGATCCCGGCGCGCCGAACCCACCATGCAACAGTACCTCGACCTCGTCGACGACGCGCTCTCGACGGGCACGTACAAGCCGAACCGAACCGGCGTCGACACCATCGCGACGTTCAGCGGGCAGTACACCGTCGACCTCGCGGAGGGGTTCCCGCTCCTGACCACGAAGAAGATGGACGGCTACCGGTGGAACTCGCTCATCCACGAGGTGCTGTGGTACCTCTCCGGCGAGGAGCACATCCGGAACCTCCGCGAGGAGACGAAGATCTGGGACGCGTGGGCCGACGAGGAGGGGAAGCTCGACACCGCGTACGGCCGCTTCTGGCGCCGGTACCCGGTGCCGGACGAGGACGCCGCACTCCCCGGCGAGACGTGGCCCGACGACGCCGACCGCTGGGTCACCGTCGAGGAGGACGCCGACGGGACGACGCGCCGCACCTTCGACCAGATCGGGTACGTCCTCGACACGCTCGAGGAGAACCCGCACTCTCGCCGGATGGTCGTGAACGCGTGGCACCCGGCGAACGCCGCCGTCTCGACGCTGCCGCCGTGCCACTACACCTTCGTGGTGAACGTCCAGGACGGTCGGCTCAACCTCCACCTCACGCAGCGCTCCGGCGACATCGCGCTCGGCGTCCCGTTCAACATCGCGGCGTACGCGCTGCTCGCGAACGCATTGGCCCAGCGGACCGACTTCGAGGTCGGCGAGTTCGGCCACACCGTCGTCGACGCGCACGTCTACTGCGGCCGCGGCGACCGCGGGAAGTGGTACGCCAACAACCTCCGGTACGTCCAGGAGCGGCTCGCGAACGTCGAGCGCAAGGGCGACTACCTCGACGTGAAGAGCTGGGTCGAGCGCACCGCCCCCGACGAGCCGAACGGCCAGGAGGGGTACGACCACGTGCCCGGCCTCCTCGAACAGCTCTCGCGGACGCCCCGCGACCGCCCGCGGATCGAGATCGCGGACAGGCCGCTCGACGAGCTGACGTACGAGGACGTCGAAGTCGTGGACTACGACTCAGCGGACGGCATCTCGTTCGCGGTCGCGGAGTGATGCCGGGCGCCGATTCCGACGCGACCGACTCCGCCGACCCGAACCTCGTCCTCGTCGCCGCGGTCGCGGAGAACGGCGTGATCGGCGACGGCGGCGGGATGCCGTGGCACTACCCCGCGGACCTGGCGCACTTCAAGCGGCTGACGACCGGCCACCCGGTGATCGTCGGCCGGAAGACGTACGAGCGCATCGCCGACCGGATCGGGGGCCCGCTCCCCGACCGGACGAGCGTCGTGTTGACGACCCGCCCGATCGGCGACGACGACCTCCCCGAGGGCGCGGTCGTCGCGGGCGACCCCGAGACCGCGCTCGAACGCGCGACCGCGGACGCCGCCGACCGCGGCGTCGACGCCGTCTACGTCATCGGCGGCGCGACGGTGTACGAGGCGTACCTCGACCGCGCCGACTGGATGGTCCTCACCGAAATCCCCGAGCGCCCCGAGGGCGACACGCGCTTTCCCGACTGGGACCCCGAGGCGTGGGCCGAGCGCGAGCGCGAGACCGACGGCGACCTCGCGTTCGTCACCTACGAGCGGCGCGACGGGGACTGAGCGCAGGGGCGCGGGCGAAGTGAATGCCGCGGCGCGGAGGGAGTGGCGCGCAGCGGCCCACCACCCCGATCCCGACCGCGCTCACTCGATGAACCGCGACTCCATGTCGCCGGACGGCATCAGACACTGGTCCTTCTTCCCGAACCAGCGGTACCGGTTGTCGGCGACCAAGTCGTAGACGCGGTCGCGGAGCGCGGCGGGGACGTACCGGAACGGCGAGAGCAGCCGGTAGCGGCCGCCGAGCCCCGTCGCAATCTGGATGATCGCCGACGACTTCACGTAGCTCTCGCCGTCCTCGATCAGGACGATCGACTCCAGCTCGTCGGTCGGGAGGTCGTGTTCGGCCAGCAGTTCCCGCCCGACGTCGGACTGTAGCGAGGCGAACCGGTACTTCCCCTCCGGGTCGCGGGGGACGACGAACTGGACGAACCCGCTACAGAGGTTACAGACGCCGTCGAAGAGAATTATCCCCGCGTCGTCCGGAATCTCCCGCTCCATTACCGGTCACGCTTGGGCGGCCGCGAAGTTCAGGATTCCGGTCGGACGGCCACCGAGACGTGAGCCACCGTTTCACCGTACCGAAGGCTTATGCCGTTTTCAGAGTTGGTCCAACAAAACGGGTACAGCACTATGAATCGAAGTCCCTCCCTCGTAACGCTCAGATCGCGGCTCTCGGCCGCCGTTCGTCGTCTCTCAGCGATCGTCGCCGCGCGAAACTCGGTGGACCTGCGCGCGCTCGCCGCCTTCCGGATCGGGCTCGGAACGCTGCTGATCGCCGACCTGCTCCGTCGCTCTCGCTCGCTGACGGCGTTTTACACCGACGACGGCGTACTCCCGCGACGCGCGCTGTTCGCCGACTACTCGGGGACGTACTCGCTCCACGCGCTCTCCGGCGAGCCCTGGGCCGTCGCGTCGCTGTTCGCGGTCGCGGGCGTCGTCGCCCTCGCGCTGGCCGTCGGGTACCGGACGCGGCTCGCGACGGCCGTCTCGTGGCTGCTGTTGCTCTCTCTCCAGGCCCGGAACCCGATGGTGTTGAACGCGGGCGACGCCCTCCTGGCGATGCTGCTCTTCTGGGGCGTCTTCCTCCCGCTCGACGCGCGCTGGTCGGTCGACGCGATCCGACGAGCGGAGGCCGAGAGCCCCGGCGGCGACGCGACACCTGACGCCGAAGACGGCGACGCGACACCTGACGACGCCGGCGGCGCGGCATCTGACGCCGAAGACGGCGACGAGGACGACTCGGCGCCGGAAACCGCCCCCTCGCCGGGGGGCCCGCACGGGACCGCCGTGGCGACGGTCGCCTCGCTGGGCGTGCTCCTCCAGATGCTGGTGATGTACGTGACGAACGGCCTCCACAAGCTCGAGGGGGAGCTCTGGATGGGCGGCGAGGCGGTCGCGTACGTCATGCAGGCGGACCACTTCACCTACCTCCTCGGCGACCACGTCGCCGCGTTCCCGACCCTGTTGCGAGCGGCCACGTACGCGTGGGTCGCGCTGCTTTTCGCCTCGCCGCTTTTGATCCTTCTCACGGGATACGCGCGCGCGGCGGTCGCCTCGCTGTTCGTCGGCATGCACCTCGGAATGGCGGTCACGATGCGGATCGACCTGTTCCCCCTCATTTCCGTCGTCGGCTTCGTCCCCTTCTACCAGACGCCGGTCTGGGACGCCGCGGCGCGCGCGGTCGACCGGTACGGCCCGGCCGCGGCCATCGACCATTGGCGTGAGCGCCTCGAATCCGCGGGGAGAGCGATCGCTTCGCTCGACGCGTCGGTTCCGCGACCGACGCGAAACGACCGCCTCGCCGGCCTCGAAGCGGGCATCCGCGCGGGAGTCGAGCGCGGCCGCCCGCTCTTCTCGACGGTCATTCCCGTCTTCTTCGTCGTGTTGATCGTCCTCTCGAGCGCGCAGTCGGTCGGCTACGGGGAGGTTCCGGACCCCGGCGAGGAGGTCTTAGAGACGGTCGAGATGGATCAGCACTGGCAGATGTTCGCGCCCGAGCCGATCCGCACGACCCACTGGTTCGCCGCTCCCGGCGTCCTCGAGAACGGGAGCGAGCGGGACGTGTTCCGGGACGCCGCGGTCTCGCTGGACCGACCGCCGGACGTCGACGCGACGTACCCCACCGCGCGCTGGCGGAAGTACCTCACGAACGTCGAGTCGACGAGCAACGAGAAGCACCGCTCGTACTTCGCGAACTACCTCTGCGGGGAGTGGAACCGGACGCACGCGATCGGCGTCGAGAACGTCACCGTCTACCACTTCTACGAGCGGACCGACCCGTACAACGGGACCGTGCTGGCCGACGGTCGGTTCGGGCTGATCGAGTACGACTGCTCCGGTCAGTTCGTCCAGAACGAGTGACCGTCGCTCACTCCGTGAGGAACGTCGTACCGCGGCCGATTCGAGTCTGGTAGGCGCGCGCTTCGATGCCGGCGCCGGCGAAGGCGTCGAGCATCTCGGCGGCGACGCCGCGGCGGTCGCGCTCGCGGCAGGCCGCGATCACCGCGGGGCCGGCGCCGCTGACGGTGACGCCGGTCGCGCCGGCGTCGAAGGCGCGGTCGCGCACGTCGTCGTAGCCGGTGATCAGGCGGGCGCGCTCGGGCGTGACCACGGGGTCGCTCATGCCGAGGCCGACGAGGTCGGGGTCCGAGCGACACATGCCGATCGCGAGCGTCGCGGCGTTTCCGACCGTCTCGACCAGCTCCTCCATCGAGGCGCTCTCGGGGACGACCCGGCGCGCGTCGCGGGTCGAGACCGCCACGTCGGGGAGGCAGACGACCAGCGGGATCGCGGCGTCGACCGAACGGGTTCCCTCCGCGGTCGTCACGGTGAACCCGCCGAGGATCGAGGGAGCGACGTTGTCGGCGTGCGCGACCCCGGAGACGACGGCCTCGCCCTCGGCGGCGATCGGGACCAACTCCTCCCGGGAGTGTCCGCGGTCGTACAGCCGGTTGAGCGCGACCGCGGCGCCCGCGGCGCTCGCGGCCGAGGAGCCGAGCCCGGAGGCCGGGCGCACGCCCTTGTCGATGTGGATCCGTGCCGGCGCGTCGAGCGCCTCGACGACGGCGCCGACGGTGTTCTTCTCGGGGTCCTCCGGGATGTACTGCGCGCCGACGCCCGTGACCTCGATCGTCGTCTCGGCCGCCTTCTCGACGGTGACGACGTCCGCCGGCCGCGAGAGCGCGGCCCCGAACACGTCGAAGCCGCTCCCGAGGTTCGCGCTCGTCGCGGGGGCCCGTACCGTTACCATGGCGGGGAGTGTCTCCCGGGGGGCAAAAAGGAGCGGGATCGAACAGAACGACGAACGCGGTCGCGGCCGGCGGAGGGAGAGGGGAGAGAAGGAGGGGCGTCGAGGACGGTTCGGTCGGGCGTTCCGTTCGGCCGCGTCAGCGGGCCATCGTCCACAGCAGCGTCCCGACCAGGACGAGCGGGATGCCGAGGAGGATGAACGTCGGCGGCATCGTCGTGTACGGCGCCATCAGGAAGACGACCCCGAAGACGGCCAGGATCGACGCGATGACCTTCTGTGACTTCAGCGGCGCAGCCCCTAGAAGCGACACGAGGAGCCCGAACAGGACGATGTGCCCGAGGTGGTAGTCGAGCAGGAACGTGTCGATGACCAGCGGCGAGAGCATTCTTGGCTGGAGGTGTGAGCGATTCGCGCATTAAAGTTCCGTTTCTCGCGGCTCGGCCGGCCCGCCGCGTGCCGATCCTATAAGGGGCGTCGGCGCGACCGGGGACCGTGCGACTCGTTCAGGTCATGATTCCGGCGGGCAAGCGGGCGGCGGTCGTCCGCGCGCTCGACGACGAGGGGGTCGACTACGTCGTCACCGACGAGACGAGCGGTCGGGAGTACACCGCGGTCGCGACGTTCCCGCTCCCGACCGCCGCCGTCGAGCCGGTCCTCGACCGACTGCGGGAGGCGGGGATCGACGAGAGCACCTACACCGTCATCGTCGCGGCCGAGACGGTCATCTCGCGGCGGTTCGAGGCGCTCGAAGCGCAGTACGAGGAGGAGGCCGACCACGGGGGCGACCGCATCTCGCGCGAGGAGCTCCAGGCGAAGGCGGAGGGGCTCGCCTCCGGACTCGGGACGTACGTGCTGATGACGGTCATCTCGGCGGTGATCGCCACCGCGGGGCTCCTGCTCGACTCGCCCGCGACCGTGGTCGGCTCGATGGTGATCGCGCCGCTCATCGGGCCGGCGATGTCGGCCGCGATCGGCACCGTCGTCGACGACGAGGCGCTGTTCCGGCGCGGCGTGCGGATGCAGATACTGGGCGTGACGGTCGCGATCCTCGCGGCGACGCTGTTCGCGTTCGCGCTGCGCTCGCTCGCCTTGGTCCCGCCCGGGCTCGACCCGCTCGAACTCGCGGAGGTGTCGGAGCGGGTCGCGCCGAACGTCCTCGTTCTGGTCGTCGCGATCGGGGCCGGCGTCGCGGGCATCGTCTCGCTGATGACCGGCGTCTCGGCGACGCTCGTGGGCGTGATGATCGCGGTGGCGCTCATCCCGCCCGCGGCCGCGGTCGGCATCGGGATCGCGTTCCAGATTCCGCGGCTCGTGATCGGCGCCGGCGTCATCGTCGCGGTGAACGTCCTCTCGATCAACCTCTCGGCGCTCGTGGTGCTGTGGTACGAGGGGTACCGGCCCCAGCGGTGGTTCCGCGAGGACGAGGCGCGCGCCGCGTTCCTCAAGCGCGCCGCCGTCCTGGCCGTCGCCATCGCGCTGCTCTCGGTGTTCCTCGGCGGCGTGACCTACGAGTCGTACGTCGCCTCGACCACCGAGGCCGACATCCGCGCCGCCGCGACCGACGAGCTGACGGCGATCGACTCGGAGTTCGAGCTCCTCGAACTGAGCGTCGAGCGCACCGGGACCGTCCCGCCGCTCGAAACGGACCGGGTGGTGGTCACCGTGGGGGTACCGCCCGGCAGCGCCGTGGAGGGAATCGCGCCCGCGCTCGACGGCCGGATCGAGGCGGCCGTCGACCGCGAGGTCGCCGTCGAGGTCCGCACGGTGACCGTCGAACGGGCCTGAGCGCCCCGCCGGCGGGTTCCGCCGATCGCCAGCCGTTCGCTCGGTTTTCCCCGCGTGACCGGAAGAGCAAGTGACTTTTACCGGGCCGCCGTGGCCTCCGCCAGTGACGGACTCAGAGCAACCCGACGACGACTCGATGCGTGAGGTCGTCGAGCGGTCCCGGAGCGGCGCGCCCGCGGTCGGCGAGGCCGTCCGGGACCGGTTCTCCTCGGACGAGGTGTTCCAGCGGATCATCGCGGCCGCGGACGAGGAGGTGACCTCGGGGAGCCGCGAGCTGTTCTTCAGCGGGCTCGCCGCCGGGTTGGCGATCACGATCACGTTCATGCTGTACGCGTCGCTGACCGCGGCGACCGACTCCCATCCCGTCTTGAGCGTGCTGCTGTACCCGCTCGGGTTCATCTACATCATCATCGGCGGCTACCAGCTGTACACCGAGAACACGCTACCGCCGGTGGCGCTCACCCTCGAACGACTCGCGAGCCTTCCGACGCTCCTCCGCCACTGGACGATCGTGCTCGCGGGGAACTTCGTCGGCGGCGGGATCGGTGCGCTCGTGCTGTCGTACGGGGGCGTCTTCACGGGCGACACCGTCGACGCGGCGCGGTACATCTCCGAGGGAGGGTTCGGCGTCGGCACCGTACCGCTGTTCTTCAAGGCCGCGATGGCGGGGCTCGTCGTCGCCGGCGTCGTCTGGGTCGGCTTCGCCTCCACCGACTCCGTGAGTCGGATGCTCGTCGTCTACCTCGCGTTCCTCGCGATCCCGCTCGGCGACCTGTTCCACGTGGTCGTCTCCTTCACCGAGGTCCTCTACCTGTTCTTCGAGTACAGCATTCCGCTCTACGGCGCCGAGATCAGCCTCTACTCCGGGATGGTCGGGTTCGTGGTCCCGGTCCTGCTTGGGAACACCATCGGCGGTGTCGTCTTAGTCACGCTCGTCAACTACTTCCAGACCAGCGAGGAGCGCCTCGAAGAGGCGCGCTTCGAGGGCGTCAGCCGTCGCCTGACGGTCCCCGAGTGGGTGTTCGGCCGCGCGGCCGGTCGCTCGTACGTCCCCATCTTGGACGCCACCGAGGCGACGCTGTTCGCGGGCGAGGGGTACCGGATCATGGTGCCGATCACGAACCCCCGGACGGACGGCCCGATCGTCAGGCTGGCGGCGCGGCTCGCGAGCAGCCACGAGGACGGGGTCGTCCATATCGTCCACGTGGTTCAGGCGCCGGAGCGCATGTCCCTGTCCTCCGGTGACGCGGGCCAGCGGATCGCGAACGTCTCCGCGCAGGGAATGGCCGACCTCCGGTCGACCGCGGCCGAGTACGACGTCGACGTATCGACCTCGACGGTGGTCTCGCACCGCTCGTTCGAGGAGGTGTTCAACATGGCCCGTCGGACCCGCCCGGACGCGGTGCTGATGGGCTGGGGCGACGACCAGCTGTGGAGCGCCGCCCGCGCCGAGCGCCCCATCGACGAGCTCACCAACCAGCTCCCCTGCGACTTCCTCATCCTCAACGAGCACGAGCTCGACACCTCGCGGGTCCTGATCCCGACCTCCGGCGGTCCGGACTCGGACCTGAGCGCGGAGGTCGCGAAGGTGCTCGCCGACACGGCCGACGCCGACGTGACGCTGCTCCACGTGGTCGACGGGCCAGAGAACAGGGGACAGGGTGAGCTGTTCCTCGCGAACTGGGCCGAGGAACACGGCCTCGAAGACGCAGAACTCGTGGTCGACGACGGCGGCGACGTGGAGGCGGGAATCTGCGACGCGGCCGCCGACAAGACCCTCGTCATCATCGGCGCCACCGAGAAGGGGCTGCTCTCGCGGCTCGTCTCGGACTCGCTGCACCTCGACGTGATCCACGACGTCGACGCCTCGGTGCTGCTCACCGAGCGCCCGAGCAGCCGGTCGCTGCGCGAGCGGCTGTTCGGCTCCGGCCGCCGCGCGACCGACGTGTCGGGCGGCGTCGAGCGCGATCCGGAGCGGTCCGAGGGAACCGACGTACGGTCCGCCGAGACCCGCGACGGCGCCGGTCGCGACCCGGACGACGGATCTCCCGACGGCGGGTCCGATGCCGCCGCGGACGCGGCGGTCGACGAGGTGACCGAGGACGATGCGGACGGCGCCGACGCCGACGAGACGGCCGAGAGCGCGGACGACGGTCCCGAGGACGAGCAGCCGCACCTCGACGAAACGTTCATCGCGGACCACGACGAGGCGGACGAGGAGGCCGCGGACGAGGCGGACGACGACGCCGACCGCGGCGACGACGCGCGATAGCGAAAACGGCTCTTTGCGCTATCGGCGTTTTATAGGTACCCGCCGTCGATCGGGCGGATATGGACAGACGACTGACGGCACTCATCGGCATCGCTGCGCTCGTGGCGCTCGCCGGCTGCGCGGGGATCGCGGGGACGGCCACCCCGACGGACGGCGGCGACGAGACGGGACTGGAACGGAGCATCGAAGTGACGGCCGCGGGCGAGGCGACCGCAGCCCCGGACCGCGCCACGCTCCGCGTCGCGGTGACCGCCACCGGCGACGACGCCGCGGCCGTGCGCGACGAACTGGCCGCCGGCGAGGAGGAGATCCGGACGGCGCTGACCGACTGGGGGCTCGACGAGGACGCGATCCGGACCGAGCGGTACGACGTGCGCGAGAGCTACGAGACCCGGGACGACCCGAACCGGACGCGGTACGAGGGCGTCCACCAGTACGCGATCGAGCTCGACGACGTCGACGCCGTCGGAGAGGTGATCGACGTCGCGGTCGATGCCGGCGCCGACCAGGTCCAGCGTATCCAGTTCGGGCTGAGCGACGAGCGCGAGCGCGAACTCCGCGAGGAGGCGCTCACGGCGGCGATGGCGAACGCCGACGACGACGCGGCCGTCCTCGCGAACGCGAGCGACCTCGAAGTGGTCGGCGTGTACGACGTCTCCACGGCGCAGTCCGACCCGACGCCGTTCATCGCCGAGAGCTTCAACGCGGCCGCCGGCGGCGACGCGGGCGGCGCCTCCACGAGCGTCCAGACCGGCGACGTGAGCGTGCGCGTCACGGTGAACGTCGTGTACGAGGCGACGCCGGCCTGAGGCCGACCGGGGACGTATCGATCTCAGGGCGCTTTTGTACTCCCGTTTTCGGACAGTTTACTACCTGAAAAAGACGATTGATGGGACGGCTTCTTGATCGAGTGCGGGAGTAGGTATCGCAGATCAGCGGTGGCGGGAGTATATTTAAAAGGCGATGAGCGATAGCGACGATCGCTTATAAAAGAACACCGCGGTGCGGTGGCGCGCCTGCGAGCGGCCGAAGCGAAGCGGAGGCCGCGAGCCAGCCCGCGAGGGAGTCGCTGGCGCCGGGGGGGCGCCAGGGACGGGGGTGGGGAGGGGGGAGGCTGTGGGGGGCTGTGCGGGGGGGGGCTCAAAGGGGCAGGGCAGGTTGGGCGGGGTTGGGGGGGGGGGAACACAAGGGGGGACCGCGGGAGGGGGGGGGGGGGGACAAAATGAGCGGGGCGCGCCCCCCAAGGAAACGCGGGCGGGGAAGCCGCCGGTGACACCGCAGGAACGAGCGACGCGAGTCACAAGGAGCACAGCGAGCGTCCGCCCGCCTCGACGGCTGGGGCTTTGGAGGCACTCACCGCGGTAGTGTCAGTCACTTATAAACAGCCGACAACAACACCGCTATTCTACTTATAAACGGCTTCACTCACGACGTACTACACGTACTCCCGTGACTACTCCCCGTCGCGCGTCGGGAGGTCGGGCTCGTAGCCGACCGCGTCGACCGCCATGTCGAGGACGTCCTCGACGTTCTCCCCTTCCGTGACGCTCATCGTCGCGTCGACGGACTCCGCCTTCACCGCCTCGAAGCGGTCGTGTTTGTTCGCCACGGTGAGCAGCGGCACGTCCGCGCCGAACAGCTCGCGGACCTCCTCGCGGAGCTCCAGCTGGACGTCGAGGGGGTAGCCGCAGTCGCCGGAGGGGTCGATGACGAAGACGACGGCGTCCGCGAGGTGTTCGAGGGCGCTCACCGCCTGCCGCTCGATGTCGTTGCGCTCGTCCTCGGGCCGGTCGAGGAGGCCGGGGGTGTCGACGATCTGGTACCGGACGCGGTTCCGGTCGAAGTGGCCGATCTGGACGCCCTTCGTGGTGAACGGGTACTCCGCGATCTGGTTCGACGCGCGGGTGACGCGGTTGACGAACGAGGACTTCCCGACGTTCGGGTAGCCGGCGACGACGATGGCCGGCTCGTCGGGGTCGATCTCCGGGAGCACCTTCAGCTGGTCGCGCGAGTCGCCGATGTACCGGAGGTCGTCCTCGATCTGGTCCATCACGTCCGCCATGCGCGCGAACGCCTGCTTGCGGTGTTTCCGCGCGGTGTCGACGTCCGAGTTCCGGATCTTCGTCGTGTACTCGTCGCGGAGGTCCTCGATCTGGCGGCTGGCCCACATCACCTGCGAGAGCGCCTGTCGGAGGCGGTCGACGTCGACGATGGCGTCGGCGAGCTCGTAGTAGAACGGGTCGACGTCGAAGCCGAAGTCCGGCCACGAGGTGACGACGTTCTCCAAGTTGTCCGAGAGCACGTTGCCGGCGGTCCGGAGCATCGACTCCTGGGCGTCGTGCCCGCGCTTCGCGCGCCCGGCCCGCGCCGCCCGCGAGAACGCCTTGTCGACGAGTTCCTCCGCGCGCGGAGTCGTCGGGAGGCCCTCAAATATCATGTTGCCCCGACTTGACCGCCGACGCGTATAAGACCGTCCGTTTGCGGACCCCCGCGACACGGCGGCACACGGTCGAACGCGCCGACCCTCGGGTACGGAGCCGTTCCGTCGCCGCGGACTGCGAGGGCGATGAACGATCGTTATCTTCACCACGCATATTTCGAGACGTTCTTATGCTTCAAGAGAATATCGCGGCGCATGGCACGCTCGTTCACGCCGACGGCGTACGAGGACCTCGACCCGGACCGTCGCCCGAGCCTGGCGGCGGCGCTGGTTCCGGTCCTCGCCGTCGTCGCGTTCCTCGGCATCGGCTCGGCCCTCCTGGGCCTGGACCCGCACCCGCCGCTCCTCTGGAGCATCGCCTTCGTCGGCGCGTTCGGGCTGTGGCTCGGCTACGACTGGGACGACCTGTTCGACGGCATCGCCAACGGCCTCGTGATGGGGCTCCAGGCGATCCTCATCATCTTCACCATCTACGGGCTGATCGCCACGTGGGTCAGCGCCGGCACCATCCCGAGCCTGATGTACTAGGGCTGGAGGTGCTCTCGCCGACGACGTTCCTCCCCGCGGCCGCGGTCCTCGCCGCCGTCGTCGCGTTCGCGATCGGCTCCTCGTGGACCACCGTCGGGACGCTCGGCGTCGCCTTCGTCGGCATCGGCGCGGGGCTCGGCGTCCCGGCGCCGATGACGGTCGGCGCGGTCCTCTCGGGCGCGTACGCCGGCGACAAGCAGTCGCCGCTCTCCGACACCACGAACCTCGCGGCCGGCGTCACCAACACCGACCTGTACGGTCACATCCGCCGCATGCGGACCGGCACCGCGATCGCCTTCGGGCTCGCGGTCCTCGGCTTCGCCGCGCTCGGCCTCCGCACGAGCGGGGCCATCCCGGCGGGCCGGATCGCCGAGATCCAGGGCGGACTCACGGAGACGTACGCGATCACGGTCGTCGCGTTCGTCCCGCTCGTCGTCACCTTCGGGCTGGCGCTGCGCGGCTACGCGGCGCTCCCGACGCTCGTCGCCGGCGTGTTCGCCGGCGCGTTCACGACCATCCTCCTCCAGGGGACCGGCTTCGTCGCCGCGTGGGAGATATTCATGTACGGGACCGCGCCGGAGTCGGGCTCCCAGACGGTGAACGACCTCCTCGCGACCGGCGGACTCACCGGCTCTGCGTGGACGATCACGGTCGTCGTCGCCGCGCTCTCGCTCGGCGGAATACTGGAGCGCACGGGCGTCCTCGCGGTGCTCGCCCACGCGTTCACGTCGGCCGTGCGGAGCCCGGGCGCGCTGGTGGCGGGGACCGGCGTCTCGGCGATCTTCATCAACGCGCTCACCTCCCAGCAGTACATGAGCATCGTCCTCCCGGGCGTCACGCTCCGGAACACCTACGACGAGTTCGGGCTCGACACGGACCAGCTCTCCCGCGCGGTCGAGGCCGCCGGGACGCCGACCGGCGCGCTGTTCCCGTGGCACGCCGGCGCCGTCTTCATGGCGAGCGCCACCGGCGTGCCGACGCTGGAGTACGCGCCCTACTACCTGTTCGCGTTCCTCTCGCCGCTCGTGCTGTTCGCCATGGCCGCGACCGGCTACACGATCGACGTGGGACCGCTCGCGGCCGACGCCGATCCGGGCGAGACCGCCGCGCCGACTCCCGGAAGCGACGACTGAGCCCCGGACGGCCGCCTCGGTCCCGCTCGGGCCGACCGGTCCGTTCGCGGAACCGAGCGCCTCGTTCGCGATATCGACTGTTCCGTTCGCGATACCGAGCGCCGTAACCGGATCCGTTTTGTCCCGCGGGACACCGAGTCGGCCCATGTCCGAGCGGTGGCTGTACGCGTGGGGGCTCGCCTCGGTGGCCTTCGGCGGCGCCTCGCTCGTCGTCCCGCTGTACGTCGTCGACCTCGGCGGCGGCCCGTTTGTCCTCGGCATCCTCGCGGCCGTCGCGGCGCTCGTCGGCGTCCCCGGCGCCCTCTGGTTCGGTCGCGCCGCCGACCGCACCGGCAGGCGGCGAGGGCTCGTCCTCGCCGCGCTCGCCGGCGCGACCCTCGCGGTCGCCGCCGTCCCGCTCACCGACCGGATCGCTGCGGTGATCGCGGCCAACGCCGTCGTCTGGTTCGCCTTCGCGGCCGCGACGCCCGTCCTGACCCTGCTCGCGGTCGCGGACGCGCCCGAGGCCGCCTGGAGCGAGCGGATCGCCGACCTCAACCGGTATCAGGGGATCGGCTGGGCGCTGGGGCTCCTCCTCGGGACCGCGTGGACCGTCGGCGGGGCCGCCGTCGCGTCGCCGGCGGCCGCCACCCGAACGCTGTTCGCGCCGCTCGCGGTCGCCGCCGGGCTCTCCTGTGTCGCCGCCGCCCGGACGCTCCCGGCCGACCCGCCAGGCGACCTGACCGAGGGCACCGCCGCGTTGCCCTCGGGGAGCCGCGTGCGCCGCGCCATCCGCCGCGCCGACCGGTTCGCCGTGCGCGGCGCGACGCTCCCCGGTGCGCTCGCCCGGACCGACTTTCGGGGGCTCGATCCGCGACGCCTCGCCGCGCGCTTCACGCCCGCGCTCGCGGCGTACTTCCTCGCCGCGCTCCTGTTTCTCTCCGGATTCTCGGCCTTTTTCGCGCCGCTGCCGGCGTTCCTCACCGAGATCGGGTTCGGCTCCGGCGGCACGTTCGCGCTGTACCTAGTGAACAGCGTCGCGGCCGCGGTCGCGTTCGGGACCGCCGGCCGCCTCGCGGCCGAGCGGAACGTCGTGCGGCTCCAAGTCGGCGGGCTGGTCGCCCGCGCGGTCATGCTCCCCACGGTCGCGCTCGTCGGCGCGGCGCTCGGCGCGAGCGCGCTCGGGTTCGTCGCGGTCGGCGTCGCGTTCGCGGCGGTCGGGCTCACGTGGGCGGTGATCGCGGTCACCGCCGGCGTGCTCGTCACGCGCCTCGCGCCGCCGGCGATCCGGGGCGAGGCGCTCGGCGCGTACGCGGCGCTCGGAGCGCTGGCGGGCGGAATCGGCAGCGTCCTCGGCGGCTGGCTCGCGGCGGTCGGCTACCGCCTCGCGTTCGGCGTCGCCGGCGCGCTCGTCATCGCGGGCGCGGCGGTCGCGCTCGCCGTCGGGCGCCGAGTCGACGGCGGCGGGTCGGGCGCAGTGCGGTGACTCGCCGGGGAGCGCGCCCCCGCGTTCGACACGTTTACGCGCCCGCCGCGCCGTCCGTTCCACATGAGTCTGGAGGTCGCCGTCGCCGCCCCGTTCAAGACCCGGGCCCAGGACCGGCTCGGCGAGGGGGAGTTCGTCGTCGCGCTGTCGCTGGAGCGAGAGTGGTTCTCGCCCGACCAGGCGAAGCGCCTCGTCGACGTCGCCGTCGGTCGCGGGCTGCTGGCCTCGGAGGACGGCGATCTGGTCCCGCAGTTCGACCCGGCCGAGGTGACCGTTCCGGAGGGGTTCGCCCCGGACGAGTCGGTGCTCCGCGAGCAGTCCACCTTCGAGAGCGCGCTCGACGCCATCGTGGCCGCGGGCGTCGAGAAGCAGCGCGCGGTCGCCGCGATCAACGAGCGACAGCGCGCGCTGGCGGTTACCATCGAGGCCGCCGCGGTCCTCTACGCCCGCGAGCAGGGCGCCGCGGTCGACCGCCTCGCCGCCGACGTGCGCGAGGAGCTCGCCGCCGCGGCGGGCGACGGAACGGCAGATCAGCGCGCCGCCGACGATTCGGAGGCGGCCTGAGATGGTCGCGGACCGCCTCGCCGACGGCGTCCGGATCGCCGAACTGCTCGCCTCGGAGGTGACCGGCAACGAGAGCGACCTCCGCGGGCTGGCGGTCGTCGACGCCGACCGCGAGGTCGAGCCGACGGCCGACGGCGCGCTGGCGTACCGGATCGCCCGCGAGGAGTCCGGAACGGACGAGGACGCGACCGAAACGGTCGCCGAGGTGTACGTCCAGCCGGACCGCGCGCGGATCGAGGCAATCGCGGCCCCGGACGCGGCCGCGGAAGCGGCGAGGGCGGTCGACCTCCGCGCGCGTCCGAAGGCGGTTCACCCGCCGCGCACGCTGGTGTTCGTCGAGGACGGCGCGGGCGTGAAGCGGGCGCTCGCGGTCCTCGAAGCGGTCGGAAACGCGTCGGGCGAAGAGTAGCCGGCGGCCGGCGTCGATCCGGTGAACTACCCCTGCCTACTCGCCGCCTTCGGCGGCTCCTTGAGGCAGGGGCTTCCTGCTTCCACGACACGCTTTGCAGGAACCGGGGTAGTTCCCGCAGGGAGCGCAGTCTCCACAGGCGTTTCTTCGGAGTGACCCACTCCTAGTTCGGTGAGTCCGCGAGAGAGAATGTTCCACGCTGCGTTTGCGTCTCTGTCTGCCTCGAAGCCACAGGCAGGACAGGAATGTTCTCGAACCCACAGCGGTTTGTCGGTTTCGACGCCACACTGAGCGCACTCTTTGGTGGTGCCATCTGGATCGACTTCCACGAAGTGCGTGCCTTCCCGTTCACACTTCGTTTCGAGCATGTCGGTGAAGGTAGTCCACGCAGCTGACGCCGTGTTGCGGCTGTTTCGCGGCGATTCGAGCATCCCTTTGACCTCAAGGTCTTCGACGGCAACCAGTTCGTACTCCCGAGCGTAGTAGTTCGAGAGTTTGTGTAGGAAATCATTCCGCTTGCGCTTGATGGCGAGATGGCACTCAGCGACGCGCCGACGTTGGTTCTCCCAATTGTTCGACCCACGCTCTTTCCGGGAGAGTTTCCGTTGCTCCCATTCGAGCCTGTCACGTTCTTTGGAGAGGTCGAGTGATTCGACCGCTGTGCCGTCTGTATCGTGGGCATACTTCAGAATACCCACGTCAATCCCGACCATCTCGTCAGTGTCAATATCCTCCAGCGGTGGCTTGGCTGGCGGTTCTGTGTCCATCTCGATGCCGAAGATGGCGAACCACTCGCCAGTTTTCTCCTTTTTGAGCGCGACTTGCTTGACCGTAGCGTCGTCAGGCAGCGGTCGGTGGAACTCGATGGGGATGGCTGCGAGTTTCGACAGTGACAACACAGTCTGCCCACTCTTCTTGTCGAGTTCGAAGCCAGACTGGTTGTACGTAAAACTGCGAAACTCCCGAGGTGACTTCCACCGAAGTTCACCGACTTTGTAGCCCTGCTCTTTGAGGTTTCCGAGAGCTTTGACGTTCTTGGCGACCCGCATGACGGTGGGCTGGAGTACCTTCGAGTAGACATCAGTGAGTGCATCCCACCAGTCTTTGAGATCGGGAAGCTCGTCACGGATTTTGCGGACACGCTGTTTGACGGTACCCTCGTCTTCGGGGATTTGGTTGAAGCGGTACAGGGCGTGGTTATAGAGTTGTCTACAGGTATCGCGGTGGTAGTCCAGCGTCTCGCGCTGGTCTTCTGTCGGCTTGAGGCGATACCTGTAGTTGTAGTTCATCGGCTACTCGTCAGGCTCAGAGGTTCTGACGATTTTCACGTCTGCGCCACGCCACCGTTTTGGGACGAGGACGTGTGCGCCGTTGCCAGTGGCTTTCACCTCGCCGTCGATGACTTCGTGGCCTCCGATTTCGTGTCTATCCATCACCTGTGTTTAAACTCTGTTTCAACATAAGTGTGTCGGTGCGTTGGCCTGTGGGTTAGGAATAGAACAGTGTATTGACGATGATGACGGCGGTGTATCCCCTCCCTACTGCGCTACTCGGCCTTCGGCCTGCGTTGCTCCTTAAGGAAGGGGGCTTACCGCCTACATTCAGCTAAAAAAGAGCCCCGTCGCGCGGTCGTCGACTACTCGGGCTGCCCGCCGTCGCCGACGGCGACGTTCGGACCGGCACCGGCCGCGGGGTCGGCGTCAGCGCCGGTGACGTCGAAGTCGCGGACGAGCGCGCCGAGCCGCTCGGCCTGCTCCGCGAGCGAGCCGGCCTCCGCCGTCGCCTCGTTCATCGCGGTCAACTGCTCGTCCGCGGCCTCGGCGACCGCGTCCGCCTCGTCGGCGGTCGACTGGCTGATGTCCGCGACCTCCTCGGCCATCGAGACGGTCTCCTCCGTGCTGGCCGCCTGGTCGTCGGTGGCGCGGCTGATCTCGCGGATCCCCTCGCCCGCCTCCGCGGCGTTGTCCGACACCCGCGCGAACGCGTCCGCGGCGTCCTCGACGGCGTCGGCGCCCGCGGCGATGTTCTCCTCGGCGCTCCGGACCGCGTCGACGGTCCCCTCGGTCTGCGACTGCGTAGCGCCGATGAGCTCCTCGATCTCCGTGGCCGCGTCCTGGGTCTCCTCCGCGAGCTGTTTCACCTCGTCGGCGACGACCGCGAAGCCGTCGCTCCCGCCACCGCCGCCGCCGGCGCGGGCCGCCTCGATGTTCGCGTTGAGTGCGAGCAGGTTCGTCTGCTCGGCGATGTCGCCGATGAGGTCGACGATTTCGCCGATGTCCTCCATCCGCTCGTCGAGCTCCTGGACGGTCTCCGCGGCGTCGTCGAGCGCCTCGCGGGACTCCTCGACGCGGTCGATGGCGGCCTCGGCGGTCTCCTCGCCGTCGTCCGCGATGTCGGCGGTCCCCTCGGCGACCTCGACGACGGTCTCCGTCGAGGAGGCGACCTCCTCGATCGTCGCCGAGAGGTCGTTCATCTCGTCGGACACCTGCCGGAGCATCTCGCGTTGCTCGTCGGCCCCCTCGGCGATCTCCGTGACCGACTGGCTGACGGCCTCGCTCCGGTCGGCCGCGGTCTCGACGCCGTCGACCGTGTTCGCGCTCGCGGTCGACACCTCCTGAGCGAACGATCGGACCTCGCCCATCGCCTCGTCGATGTCGTCCATCATGCCGTTGAACGCCTCGCCGATCTGCGCCATCGCCTCGCTCTCGCTTTCCGCGTCGAGCCGTACGGTCAGGTCCCCGGCGGCCGCTCTGTCCATCGCGGCGCTGTAGTCGTCGGCCTTCGTCTCGAGGTGGCTGTTCAGCCGCTCGACCTCCTCGCGGCGCTGTTCGACCTCCGCCTTCGCCGCCTCGACGTCCTGTATCTCCGACTGCTTCCGCTCGGCCAGCTCCAGCTGCTCGCGCGCCGCCTCGCGCGACTTCTCGATCGAGTACCAGTTGACCATCAGCGCGCCGGCGAGCGCGAGGACGAAGACGGCGTGAATACCGCCCCAGACGATCGGGTTCTCGATCGCCGCGGTGTGGTTGTAGACGAGGCTTGAGTCGATGAGGCTGAACGCGCCGTGGCCCACCGCCACGTACGCGACGCCGACGGCGAACGGGAGCCAGTCCTCGTACAGCGCGAGCACCCCGATGAACACGAAGAAGCTGAAGTGCGCCTCGATGTACCCGCCCGACAGCTTCACCATCGCCATCGAGACGGTCATGAGGCTGAACGCCGTGAGCACCGTCCGCTGGCGGCGGCCGAGCCGCGACCAGTTCGCCAGTCCCGCGGTGCCGAGGATGACGGCGACGAACCCGCCGAGCATCCACAGCGGCGTCGCCGGAATCCGTGCGCCGGTGATCGATTCGGTCCCGCTGTACAGCCCCATCGCGATCAGCAGCGGCACCTGTATCACGGTCGCGATCAGGATGTTCCGGTGGCGCGGCGCCCACATCTCCTCCGGCATCGAGGTTCCGTCCGGGATGTACCGGATCACCTCCCGAACGCTCCCCGCTACCCCACCCGATTCGCCCGCGTCCACTCCGGTCGCAGTCTCTGCCATGCCCGACGATTGTCGTATCTTATTAAAGAACATCGCCTCTAACTATTATCGCTGATACCGTCGTTTAGCGCGCTGAGCAGTGCTAATAAACTGATCGCGTCCGACCCGCGGAGCGCACAGTACCCGCGTATTTTGCTGCTTTCACGACAAAAGCCGAACAAGTTCGGCGATCGGAGGGCCGACTCCCCGAACTCGCCCGGCCGGACGGGCGGCGACGGCGTCGCCCGCGCGGCGGCCGGCCCTTATAACCCTCCCGCTCGCCGCCCGGCTCGGGGGCGCCGTCCGTGCCTCGCTGAGAACCACGC
>NZ_JBZVGZ010000037.1:0-23622 GCF_058630335.1 Halorubrum sp. SD41 | reverse complement strand
TCACCCACGACGACGGACCGCCCGCCCCGCGCGGCCGGGCCCGCCCCCCGGCCCCCCCCGGGCCGGGGGGGGGGGCGCGGGCGGGGCCGGCGCGGCCGACGACTTTTATATCCGTCCGGTCCGCCGTACGGTCGTGACGCTCGATCCGATCCACGTCGAGAACATCGCCCAGCTCGCGTACGGCATCGGCGGCGACGTGGACGCGACGGACCACGACGACCTCGCCGAGCGCGTGTGGCGCGAGTGGCTCCCCGAGCTCCGCCGCGACGGCCGCGTCGTGATCGAGGCGCTCGGCGACCACGAGCGCCGCCGGGCCGCCATCGACGACGTCGCGCTCGCCGAGCGCCCGTTCGAGACCGTCCACGGCCTCGACTCGGGGACGATCAACCCGACGACCTTTAAAAACGGTCTCGTCGTCGACGTCGCGCACGCGGCGATGGCGAGCTCGCCGACGGACCTGGACCTCCACCGCGACCGCACCATCGTCGCCACCGTCCACGCCGGCGACTCGACCGCCGGCTTCGACAGCGAGTGGACCCGCCGCGACGAGGGCCACACCAAACAGCGCGTGCTCCACGTCCCGCGGGTGAACCGCTACGCGGAGCGGGTCGTCCACGCGCTCGCCTTGTACCTCGCGGAGGGGACCCACGCGCTCGACCGCGCCGACGAGGTCGACGAGCTGCTCGTCCTCGACGGCCCGATCTACCCGAAGGAGCTCTTTACGTGGGCCGACCGCGACCCCGAGCTCGGCGCGCTCGCCCGCGAGGCGAAGCCCCGCGCGGTGATCGAGAAGTACGTGCGCCTCGTCGAGCGGTTCGCCGAGCGCGGCGTGCCGCTCGCCGGCTTCGTGAAAAATCCCGCGAGCGGGGCCGCGGTCCGGGCGCTCTCGCGCGCCGGCGTCGAGTCGCCGTGGCCCGACGACACCGCGCTGTTCACCCGGTTGCTGGAGCGTCGGGAACAGGGTGACGGCGCCGAACCCGTCGGAACGGACGGTGACGACCCCGCCGCCGACCGCGGCGCCCGCCTCGACGACGACCTCACCTTCACCACCTGGTTCCGCAGCCGCGGCGGGGCGGACGCGCCGATGGCCGCGGACGGCGACGCGCTCGGCGTCGAGCGCGAGCTCGACCCCGAGCTGTACGAGCCGACGTTCATGGTCGTCTACGACCCGCGGACCGACGTGACGTACAAGCTGGAGGCGCCGTACGCGTTCACCCGCGACGCGGCGACCCGCGAGCGGCTCACCCGGCAGGTCGTCGCCGAGGTGGCGGCGACGCGCGGCCCGCCGGAGCCGGTCGCGAAGGCGGACGAGCTGGCGCGGATCTCGGCGACCGAGAAGGCCGCGCTCCGCCGGAAGTTCGAGGAGCGCCTCGGCAGCGACCAGCAGGCCACCTACGACGACCTGCGGTGGGGAAAAGAGACGTACTAACCTGTCGTCGATCGGTTATAAATAGCCGATTCCCGATCGGCGGCGAGCTCCTCCAAAGCCCCAGGCACTCACTTATAAATGATCGACTGCGGATCGACGACGAACACTTCCAAAGCCCCAGCCGCGAGGGATCGCGCGGCTTGCTGTCGTTCGAAAGGCGCTTCGCGCCTTTCGTGATGACGAGAGAGCTTCGCTCTCTCGAACCACGTTCCTCGCTCGGTCGCTAGCGCTCTCTCCCTGCGGTCCTTGCTGCGCCGTGCTTCGCCCTCGCGGCAGCGAGACGCTACGCGACTCGGGCAGCTGGCGGCTCCGCCGCCGGCGACTGCCCCTTTGAGTCCCACCCCGCACCGCTCCGCACAGCAGCCTCACGCCTCCCCAGCCTCGTCGCTGGCACCCTCCGCTTCGCTCCGGGAGCCAGCGACTCCAGCGAGGGACCGAAGGTCCCTCTGGCAGCCGGCGGGTAGCGCCGGGGCGCCGCGGCCGCCGCGGGCGGGGGCCGCGGGCCCCCGGCGACCTCGCGCGGGCGACTCGCGCCCTGCGGGCGCTCGCCGGCACGCGCCACCGCAGCGTTTCAATTGGAGTGTTCGCGTTTCAGAATCAGTCGCGCCCACACTCAGAGCGCCTGCGCCAGCAGCACCGCGTAGGTGACCGCGTTGTAGATGCCGTGAACCAACCCCGGCACCACCACGTTGTCCGTCCACTCGTAGAGCGCGCCGAGGACCGAGCCGAGGACGACCACGACGCCGACGTACGCCCACTGCTCGACGGGCGTTCCGGAGACCGACGGGAGGTGGATCAGGCCGAACGCGAGGCTCGCGATGAGCACCGCGGGCACGGCGTCGAACGCGCGCCGGACGCCGCCCTGGACGACGCCGCGGAACAGCAGCTCCTCGACCGGACCGACCACCGCGAGCGACACCGCGATCATCGCGAGGTAGTAGACCACGGGGTCGCCCGCGGGGACGACGGCCTGGTTCTGTCCGGTGGAGAGGCCGAGCTGGTCGAGCGCGAACAGCGCGCCGTACTGGAACGCGAAGAGGACGGCCCCGCCGCCGACGATGATCGCGGCCTCGCGGCGATCGGGTCGGGCGACGCGGGCGATCTCCCACTCGTCGGTTATCGCGAGGTAGCCGACGGCCGCGAGCGCGAACCCGCCGAACTGGAGCAGCGTCCGGAGCAGCTGGTGGCCGGTCGTCCCCTCCGACACCAGCCCGAGGGAGGCCGCGAGGTCCGCCCCCGGCGCGGTGATCGCGCTCGCGACGAGGAGCGCGAACACGATCGCGAACAGCGCGCTCGCGACGCGGGACAGCCGCTCGCCGACCGCCGAGGCCGAGAGGTCATCGCTCATTGCCGGGACCACGGTTCGGGAGGCTTTAGGCGCACCGGAAGGGGATCGGCGCCGTCGAGGGACCGGCGATGGCCCGCCGGCGGCGGCCGCGGCGTCAGTCGATCCGGAGTTCGCGCTTCTGTTCGACCGCCTCGGCTTCCGCGAAGTCGCCGCCGCCGAGCAGCCCGCGCGCCGCCTTCTTCCCCCACTCGACCGCGGGCTGCGTGAACGTCGAGACGCTCGCGAGCTCGCCGTACAGCACGCAGGCGGCCTCCATCCCGTACAGCAGCTCGCCGAGCGCCCGCTCGTCGACGCGGTCGATCTCGACGCGCACGTTGGGGACGCCGGCGGCCGCGAGGCTCGCCTCCGTCGCCTCGAACTCGGCGTCGAGGAGCCCGCCGAGCGACGAGCCGCCGAGGTACGCGAGCCCGTTGAGGTCGGTCTCGGGGATCGGTACGTCGGCGCGCTCGGTCGGGCGCACGAGCGTCACCAGCTTGTCCGGCGGCCCGGCGCGGTAGAGCTGGAGCTGGGAGTGCTGGTCCGTCGCGCCGAGCGCGCGCGCCGGCGTCTGCCCGAGCCCGTCCTTCCCGAGGCTCTCGGCCCACAGCTGGGCGAACCACTCCGCGAACGTCTCCAGCGACTCCGCGTACGGCATCACGGCGTTGGTGCGCGCGCCGCGCTCCGCGAGCGCGTACGTCGCCGCGCCGTAGGCGTACGCGGGCGACTCGTACAGCGACCCCGCGAGCGCGTCCATCCCGTCGCGCCCCCCGGCGAGGACGGCCTCCACGTCGCGGCCCTGAAGCGCGGCGACCGCGAGCCCGACCGTCGAGAGGACGGAGAACCGTCCCGGAACGCCATCGGGGACCGACAGCGAGGGCAGGTCGTGGCGGTCGGCCAGCTGGCGGAGGTTCCCTTCCTCGCCGGTGGTGACGAGCGTGCGCTCGGTCCAGTCGACGCCCGCGTCGGCCATCGCCTCGCGGACGACGAGGAAGTTCGCGAGCGTCTCGGCGGTCGTCCCCGACTTCGAGACGACGTTGACGACGGTGTCGTCGAGCGGGAGGTCGGCGAGCAGCGCCCGCGTGTCGTCGGGGTCGACGTTGTCGAGGACGTACGCGTCCACGTCGCTTTCGAGCGCGTTCGACAGCGTCGCCGCGCCGAGCGCGCTGCCCCCGATGCCGACCGTCAGCACCGCCTCGGGGCGGTCGAACCCGTCGACCGCGGCGTAGATCGCGTCCGGGTCCGCGGTCTCGGGGAGGGTCAGGGCGGCGTAGCCGAACTCGTCGTCGGCCATCCCGCCCGCGATCCGCTCGTGTGCGGCCGCGACGCGGTCGTCGAGTCTGTCCAGCGTTTCCGTCGTGAGCCCGGGGGTCGTCTCCAGGGCGTTGCCGAGGTCCACGCGCATACGTGTCTCACCGCGCGAGAGCGACTTAAAAACCGCCGACCGGGCCGAGCGCCGCCCCCGCGGCGAGGACGCGGCGACCGGAACGTCAGTCGGCCGCCGCGACCGGTTCCTCGCCGTCGTCGAGCGCCGGGCGACCGATCAGCCGGTCGACGGAGAGCGGGCCGGCGCCGAGCGCGAAGACGGCCGACGCGAGGCCGAACAGCGCGACGTGAGCGAGGACCGGGTCGTCCGGAAGCCCGAACAGCGTCGTCGTGAACAGGACGAACGAGAGCGCGGCCGCGCCCCGGGTGAAGAAGCCCGCGATCAGCGCGAGGCCCACGGCGACTTCGGTAACGCCGGCGCCGACGACCCACAGCCCCGGGTCGACGGGGACGACCGACGTGAGGTCGTACTTCTCGACGACCTGTAGCGCGCTCGCCGGATCGGCGAGCTTCTGGATCAGGCCGAGGTAGACGAACGAGACGCCCATGCCGACCCGGAGCACAGTGGGGACGTACCGCCTGAGCGGGGCGGTCGCCTCGTCGAGGAACGACTTCAGGTGGTGGACCGGGTCGATCCGGCCGTAGTACGACCCCGGCGTGCTGGCGACCTCGAGCAGCATGTCGTCGGCGCTCGGCCGACCGCCGCCGAGGACGAGCAGCGCGAGGAGCACCGGGACGTACTCCACGGCGAGAACGACGAGCGGGTCGACGGCGACGAGCACCCACGCGTACGTCAGCAGGCCGGTCGCGGCGGTGATCCGCGTCGCGAGCCCGAAGAGGGTGAAGAAGCCGAGCCCGATGAAGAGGACGCGGAGCAGCGGGCTGGTCGCCGGTTCGAACGAGAGCGTCGGCGCGAACAGGTACCCTTGGAAGCCGGCGCCGACGAGGGGGAGCCCGACGGCGAGCCGCAGCATCCACGGGACGAGGTCGCCGTAGCCGGCGAGCTTCTCGCGGAGGACGACGACGTCGACGACGGTCGGGCGCACCCAGAGGTACGCGCCGATTCCGGCGGTCGCGAGGAGCCCGGAGCCCGCGAACAGCGCCGCGTTGAACGGGTCCGACAGCACTTCCGCGATGAACGCCACCGCGTCGAGCGGGTCGCCCGAGTCCTCGGTGACGTAGTCGACGTGGGCCGCGGCCGGCCGAGCGACGAGCGTCGCGAACAGGGCGAACGCTGCGACGGCGACCGATCGGAGACGAACGGACATACCCCACGTACGAGCCGAACGCACCTAACGGTATTTCTTCACGAACGTTCGAATCCGACCCTGTAGGTCGTTTCTGCGCCTCTTCGAGCCGCTCGATAGCCGCGTCAGGGGGTCGCCGCCTACGGCGCTCGCGCGACGAGCGCGAACGTCTCGGTCCGCGTCTCCGCGCGCTCCACGTCGAACCCGGCCTCGGAGAGCGCGTCGCGCGCGTCGCTCACGGGGAAGCGCTCGTCGACCGGGGGCCCGTGGTCGCCGTCGCCGTCGGCCGACCAGTCGAACACGACGAGCCGTCCGTCCGAGCGGATGACGCGGGCGACCTCGTCGATCGCTTCCGGGCTCGCGAACTCGTGGTACGTCATCGTCGAGAACGCGCCGTCGAGTTCGCCGTCCGCGAACGGGAGGTCTGCGACGTCGCTCGCGACGAGGTCGACGTTGTCTGGAGCGCCCTTCTCGCGGTAGTACTCGTGCATCTCGGACTGGACGTCGACGCCGTAGACCGTCTCGGCGTGCTCGGCGACGTCGTCGGTGTAGAAACCGGTGCCGCTCCCGAGGTCGGCGAGGACGCCGAACGCGCCGGCCGCGAACGGACCGACGACCTCCTCCGCGGACACCCAGCGATACCGCACCGCCGGTCGCTCGAGGCGGTCCGCGCCGTCGGCGTCGAACGTGTGGAATCCCATGTTCGGTCTTGTGCGTCGAGCGCTAAAACGCGTCCGGTCGAGCGGCGCGCGGTCGCGTCCGCCTCGGGATCGAGCGACCCCGCCGGCGGCTCACCACTCGGACTCCAGCACGTCGAGGAGACGATCGATCTCGGCCTCCGTCGAGACCGCGTGCACCGACGCGCGGATCCCGTTCGGGTGCGGTAGCGACCGGACGACGATGTCGTCGTCGGCCAGTCGCTCGACGGTCGCCTCCGGGTCGTCGACGTCGATCGTGACGAGCCCGGACTCGTAGTCTCGCGGGCTGAGCAGTCGATCGTCCGGGACGCCCGCCTTCAGCCGATCAGTGAGCGACTCGATCCGGGACTCGATCGCGTCGAGGCCGACCGAGTCGATCGCGTCGAGCGCCTCGACGAGACCGACGTGGGCCGCCGCCGTCGTCGTCCCGACCTCGAAGCGGCCCGCCGCGGGCTTGAACTCGATCTCGTCGCCGGTCGGGTCCTCGACGCCGCGGTAGCCGACCGCGCGCGGCGCGAGGTCGGCCGCGGCGTCGCGGTCGACGTAGAGGAAGCCGGCTCCCCACGGGCCGAGCGTCCACTTGTGGCCGGCCGCGGCGACCGCGTCGGCGCCCCACTCGTGTACGTCCATCGGGACCTGACCGGGCGACTGGACCGCGTCGACGAGCGTGAACGCGCCGGCGTCGTCGGCGATCTCGACGAGGTCGGCGACCGGGAGGCGGGTGCCGTGCGTCCACGTGATCGCGCTGAAGCAGACGAGGCGGGCGTCCGCGACGGCCTCGGCGTACTCCTCGCGGTCGACGCGGCCGTCCTCGGTCTCGACAACGCGCACCTCGACGCCCTCGCGTTCGAGGCGCTGCCACGGCAGGACGCCGGCCGGGTGTTCGAGGTCGGTCCGGACGACGACGTCGCCCGGTTCCCAGTCGATCGCGCCGGCGACCCGATTTATTCCGTCGGTCGTGCTCTCGGTGAGCGCGATCTCCTCCGGGTCGGCACCGACGAACGCCGCGATCCGCTCGCGCACCCGGTCGTACGTGTCGAACGCGTGTTCGTACGGATCGGTCGTCGCGGAGCCGTACTCGTGGTCCGCGACGAACGACCCGGCCGCCTCGACGACGTACTCGGGGCTCGGCCCGTGCGCGCCGAAGTTGAAGTACGCCGCGTCGCCGAGGGCCGGGACGTCCGCGCGGAGCTCTCTCGGGGTCATACCGTCGTCGTCGAGTTGGATCGTTCTCATGGTGTCGGTTTCGGCGACTCGGGCCGCGACTGGCCGATCGGCGACCGCGTCCCGGGTGATTCCGTGTGCGATGCCCGAAGGTGCGCTCAGGCGGTGTGCTCGCCGATCGCGTCGGCAAGCGCCTGCTCGCTCTGCGCCCCGACCATGCGCTCTGCGAGCTCGCCGTCCGAGAACACGAGCAGGGTCGGGATGCCCTGAACGCCGTACTCGCCCGCCAGCGCCTGGTGGACGTCGACGTCGACCTTCAACACCGTCGCGTCGGTGTCTTCCGCGACCGCCTCGACGGCGGGCTCCATCATCTGACACGGGCCGCACCAGTCGGCGTAGAAGTCGACGAGGACGACGCCGTCGGCGACGTGTTCGTCGAACGCGTCGGCGTCGGTCAGCTGGATCGGCTCTCCGGGTGCGGCTTCTGTCGAACTCATACCCGGACGTACGCGCCGCGCGGTAATAATGGTTTTGGATAGTATTCACAATACTATGGTGGAGAAGACGCGCGCCGTTCGTCCGGGCGCGTCGCGATACGAGCCGGTGCGGTGGCTATCCGCGTTCGAAAATTCCGTCGGATCGAGCGAGCGAACCCCGGACCTGACGGTGTCGGAGCGGAGAGAGATCGCAAGGAGACAGTCGGCGGCGACGCGGTGCGGCGCGGGTACTTCGACTACTGAATGTGGCCTTCGCGGCGGAGCTGGTCGGCGTCCTCGTCCTCGTATCGCCACTCGACGTTCGCCTTCTCGTCCTGCCAGTCCCACGGCTCCGCGAGAACCACGTCGCCCTCGCTGATCCACGTTCGGTACTTCATGCGGCCGGGGATTCGACCGAGCCGCTCCACGCCGTCGGCGCAGCGCAGCTGAACGTGGTTACCGCCGAGGTGCTCGGTCACCACGGCGAACACTTCGTCGTCGTTGGGCATGCGGAGATTCTTCCGCCCGGATTCTTCGCTCATACCTCCAGTAGTGCGCTCGCCCGTATAAGTGATTGGAGACGCGTGTGTGCCCCCGTCACGCGATATGTTCGCACGAAACTGGTGCCGCGGACGGCGACGCTCACTCCGCGTCGGTGACCGGGGCCGAGCGGTCGTCGCGGTCTGCGGGCTGGTCCGCCGCCTCGGACACGCCCCCGCCGAACGCGGCGTCGACCTGCGCGAACGTCTCCGCCTCCGTGCCGGAGTTGTCGACGACGACGTGGTCGGTCGCCACCTCGTCGAACAGCTCCTTGAAGCGGAGGTGGATCTCGAAGTCGGCGTCGCTGATCCCGTCGCGGCGCTCGATCCGGCGCTCGACGACGGCCTCGTCGCAGGCGACCTCGACGAGGTCGAACTCGGCGGCGGCCGCGGCGGCGGTCTCGCGGGCGTCCGCGCGGAACCGAGCGTCCGCGAACGTCGCGTCGAGCACGACGGCGCCGCCGTCGTCGATGTCCTCGCGGGCGCGGTCGAGGAGTTCGGCGTAGACGGCCTCGGTCTCCGCGTCGGTGTACTCGGGGTCGTCGAACAGCTCCTTGCGTATCACGTCGGTCCGGCGGATCCGCCCGTCGACGTGGGCCGCGACCCGCTCGGCGACGGTCGTCTTGCCGACGCCGGGGAGCCCGCAGACGACGACCAGCCGCCCGGTCGACGCCCCGTCGTCGTCGACCGAGGCCGACGGCGTCGGAGCGAGCGAATCCGCCGTTTCACCGCTTGATTCGGGGGATTCGGTTCGGTCCGACGCTCGGCCGCCTCGGTCACTCATCTACCCATAGCCTCCGGGGTGAAGTAAAAGAAACTTCGCATCGGCCACCTCCCGACGGACGGCCACTACGGGAGGCTGTCGCTCACAGCCGTGCGGTTTTACTTATAATGGGAGTGGGTTGGGGCGGATTTGAACCGCCGGCCTCCTCCATGTCAAGGAGGTGTCATAACCGGACTAGACTACCAACCCGCAGGGGCTTACTGACGCGTTTCGTCGTATCCGGGGGACGTAATTGAACCTTTCGTTTCGGGGATCCGAGCGGGGTGAGTCACCACCCGCCGATCGGGCGACGGCGGGCCCCCGAAGCCGACGGCGCGCGAGGCTTTCGACCGTTTTTACCCGCTCGCCGACAGTCCGTTCGTATGGTCGACCTCGCCGCCCGCACGGACAGGCTCGACGCGTACCTCGACGAACGCGGGCTCGAAGCGGTCTGGTTCGCTCGCCCCAACGGCTTCGCGTGGCTCACCGGCGGCGACAACGTCGTCGACGCCGACGCGACGACCGGCGTCGCGGCCGCCGGCTACGACGGCGACCTCCGCGTGATCACCGACAACATCGAGGCGAACCGGCTCGCCGACGAGGAGCTCCCGGACGCGTTCGCGGTCGAGTCGGTCCCGTGGTACACCGGCTCGCTCGCCGAGGCGGTCGCCGAGCGCTCGCCCGCGCCCGCGGCCGCCGACTTCGACGTGCCCGGCTTCGAGTCGGTCGACGGGAGCCGCCTCCGGCAGCCGCTCACCGACGACGACGTCGAGCGCTACCGCGAGCTGGGCCGCGAGGTCGCGGCCGCCGTCGAGACCGTCTGTCGGAACCTCGAACCCGAGGACCCCGAGTACGAGGTCGCGGCCGGCATCGACATCTCGCTCGCCTCCCGCGACGTGGACACGCCGGTCGTGCTCGTCGGCGGCGCGGACCGGGCGCAGGCGTTCCGTCACTACACGCCGACTGACGCCGCCCTCGGCGACTACGCGCTCGTGTCGGTCACCGCCGAGCGCGCGGGGCTGTACGCCTCGATGACGCGCACCGTCGCGTTCGACGCCCCCGACTGGTTTGAGGAGCGCCACCGCGCCGCGGCGCGCGTTGAGGCGACCGCGGTCCGCGCCACCGAGGCCGCCGCGGCCGGAGCGCTCTCGCGGGACGGCGGTACCGAGGACGCCGCCCCCGACACCGCCGGCGACGTCTTCGAGGCCATCCAAGCGGCGTACGACGCGGTCGGCTTCGCGGACGAGTGGGAGAACCACCACCAGGGCGGCGCCGCCGGATTCGCCGGCCGGGAGTGGTTCGCGACCCCGGACGGCGACGAGGCGGTCCGGCGGCCGATGGGCTACGCGTGGAATCCGACGGTTCAGGGCACGAAAAGCGAAGACACCCACCTCGTCACGTCCGATCTGACCGAACGGCTCACGAAGACGGGCCGATGGCCGACTCACGAGGTCGAACCGGTTGACGTCGCGGGGATCGAGGCCGAGCCCGTCGAGCTGGCGGCGCCGGTGATCCGGTAACGGGACGGACTCGGCGGAGGACGCGCCGCCGCCGCCTGAACGCCGCACCGCGCCGCGCGAACGCGGCGTCAGTAGACGTACTCGCTCTCGTCGATGCCGACGTAGTCCTTCTTCACCCGGCGCTTGTTCCACTTGTAGCCGAGCATGAGCTTCAGCGACTCCCAGCCGGAGCGGTACGGCTGCGAGAGGAGGCTGTCGCCGGTCTCGGCGGCGAGCATCGCGTCGGCCGCGCCGATGACCCGGTTCCAGTCGTCGGGCTCGTACTCCGCGACCATGTCAGCCATCGTCACGTTGCGGACGACCTCGTCCCCGATCGCCTCCTTCCAGCGACGGTTGTACGCGGCCAGGTCACCCTCCGCGGCGAGTCCGCCGGCGATCGCGCCGGTGCGGACGGCGACGTGGTCGCCGCCCTCGTGGAACGCCGAGGTGGTGCCCATCGCGCCGCCCGCCACGGCGATGCCGGCGTCCACCGGCGAATCGATCGGCCGGGTCGACGAGATCGGATACGTCTCCGTCCCGTTCCGCTTCCCGGCGTCCTCGACGAGCGGGAACTCCTCCTCGACGTCGTACTCGTCGCCGTACTGCCACTCCAACAGCCGGCGGATGTACTCGCCGCCCTGCGGGATCGACTCGTCGTCCTCGCGGAGCAGCGCGTACTCCGAGGCGTCGACCTCGTCGATGTCGAGGTCGATCGGCATCGTCAGCCCGATCCGACAGACGCGGTCCGCGTTCGGGAAGATCCACGGGTACGCGGTCTCGCCCGGCATCACGCCCCACCAGAAGACGATGGCGTCGTTGACCGCCTCGAACACGTCCTCGGGGACGCGCCGGTACTCCTGGTAGGCGATGTGGTTCGCGGTGCGGGAGGCCAGCCGCTCGGAGGCCTGCGCGTCCGCGGGGAGGTACTCGTCGAGGACCCGGTTCGTCACGGTGCGCTGCGGGCCGTCGGCGAGGACGACGAAGTCGGCGCCGACGGTCCCCCCGTCGGCGAGTTCGAGCGTGTGACGCGGCTCGTCGTCGCCGCCCGGGGCCACCGAGAGGTCGGTGTCGACCCCGCGGACGGACGTCCCGACGCGGTACTCGGCGCCGGCGTCCTCTGCGCGCTCGCGGAGCCAGTCGTCGAAGCGCGCGCGCTGGAAGGTGTACCCGAACTTGTCGTACGAGGAGTCGATGCCGGTGGTGGTGAGCGTCGCGGCCTCGTCGGGGCCGCGGAACTCCGCGCGGTTCAGCTCGCGCTGGACGACCCCGTCGTCGAACTCGTCGGGGTGGATCCCCATGATGTCCACCCAGTAGTCCAGTATTCCGGCCGCGTCGGTCGAGTCCGGACCGAGGCCGTCGCGGTCGGCCCGCGGGACGCCCTTCTCGATGACCAGCGCGTCCGCCCCGCCGGTCGCCGCCGCGTGCGCCGCGGACGACCCGGCCGGCCCGCCGCCCACGATCGCGACGTCTACGCGTTCCATACCCCGTGAGGTTGCCGTCCGGCTATTAAATTCACGGTCCCGATGCGGACCGACATCGGGAATCGCCCCGAGGCTCCTCGGCGCCAACTCGTCTTCGGAATACTGGTGGACAATTGATCACGTTCGATGATTACCGGAGAGAGTGGCGGAGAGACACGTTTTTACACGGTTGAGGATCTCTCTCCGACACCAATGGCACGCGAGACATGGGCGACGCGGATGGGGTTCATCCTCGCCGCGGTCGGCAGCGCGGTCGGGCTCGGGAACGTCTGGCGGTTCCCGTTCATCACCGGCCAGTACGGCGGATCGTCGTTTCTGATCACCTATCTGGCGTTCGTCGCGCTGATCGGGTTCCCGGCGATCCTCGTCGAGTTCGTCATCGGCCGGCGGACCGACCGGAACCCCGTCGGCGCGCTGCGCGAGCTGGGCAGCGGCGTCTGGTCGTCCGCCGGGTGGCTGTTCGTCGTCACCGGGTTCATCATCCTCTCGTACTACAGCGTCGTCGCGGGCTGGTTCCTCCGCTACACGCTCATCGGGATCACGGAGGGGTTCACCGTCGCCGACCCGGCGGCCGCGGACGCGCTGTACGAGTCGGTGTCGACCGGCCTCGACACGCTCGTCTTCCACGCCCTGTTCATGCTGCTCGTCGTCGGTATCATCGCCGCGGGCGTCCGGCGCGGGATCGAACTGAGCGTGAAGGTGATGATCCCCGCCATCCTGGTCCTGCTCGTCGGCCTCGCTGCGTACGGCTTCACGCTCGACGGGGCGAGCGCGGCATACAGCTACTACCTCTCGCCCGACTTCGGCACGATCGCCGCGAACTGGACGGAGATCCTGCCGGCCGCGGCCGGGCAGGCGTTCTTCACTCTCTCGCTCGGGATGGGCGTGATGATCACCTACGCCTCCTACCTCGACGAGGACCGGAACCTCGCGGCCGACGCCGGGATCATCGCGACGCTCGACACGCTCGTCGCGGTCCTCGTCGGCTTCGTCGTCTTCCCCGTCCTCTTCTCGGTCGGCATCGAGCCGGGGACCGGCGGTCCCGGCGCGATATTCGTCAGTCTCACCGCGGCGTTTGCGGGGATCCCCGGCGGCCGAATCCTCGGAACCGTCTTCTTCGGCATGGTCGGGATCGCCGCGCTCTCCTCGGCGATCAGCATCCTCGAAGTGCTCGTCTCCTACCTCATGGACGAGATCGGCGTCGCTCGCGTACCGGCCGCGGCCGCAGTGGGCGCCGCGGTGTTCCTGCTCGGGGTACCGGTCACAATTGACACGATCTTCCTCGGGCTGTACGACGGGCTCGCGTACGGTATCCTGCTCGTCCTCGGCTCGCTGCTGCTCGCGCTGTTCGTCGGCTGGGTCATCCCCGATATCGGCCGCGAGGAGCTCCGGAAAGGAATCGCGGACGTCGGCGGCCTCGATGTCGCGTGGATCTGGGTCGTTCGGCTCCCGGTCGCTATCGTCATTCTCGTCTCGTTACTCCTCGGCATCGCCGACTACGTCGAGTTCCTCACCGTCGACTTCGCAGGCTGGCTGGCGGCGCGGTAGGAGCCGGCCGCGGCAACGCCTCGGTCGGAGCGGAAACGCGACTCAAAGGAACTCGATGACGACGTCGGCGACGACGCCGACGGCGTCCGCGGCTGCCGACCTGACCCGACCGAGCGGCCCCGACTCGGCGTCGTCGTCCGCGTCGCTGTCGGGGTCTTCGGTCGGACCTCCGTCCGGGTCGCCGGGATCGAGGCGGTCGGTCATCGTCCGTCGGGGCGGGACGGTCTCAGACGTGTTCCTCGCGCGGTTGGACCACGACGAAGCCGCCGGCGCCGTCGAAGCGCATCTGGTAGCGCTCGCCCGACTCCTGACCGATCATGTCCGAGAGGCTGCGGTTGACCTCCACGTCGGGCGAGGTGTCGCCCCACGCGACGGTCGCGCTCGGGTCGGTCGCCACCGGCGGTTCGAGGACGATCGGGTCGCCGTGAGTGGTGAGCGCGACGTAGCCGGGCCCTTCGAGATAGACGTTGCTGAAGCCGCCCGCGAGCGCGCCGGCGAGGCTGTCGATGGTGTTGATCTCGTAGGAGAGCGACTCCTCGAACGCGAGCACGTCCTCGCCGTTGACCGTGATCGACTCGCCGGCGCCGAGCTCGATCACCTGGACCTTCTTGCCGTCGTCGGCGAAGTAGACGTGGCCGTCGCCCTCGACGGCCATGATCGGCGTCCCCTCGCCGGTGGCGGCCTCCTTGAGGAAGCCGGTAATTCCCCCTTCCGCGGAGGCCTTGCCGGTGAACGACACATCGCCCGTGTACGCCACCATCGAGCCGGCCTTCGCCATCACGGTGCCGGCGACCTCGACGTCTAAGGTGTAGCTGTTCTCGCGCTGGAACGGTTCCGCGCTGTCGGTCGGTGCGTTCGCGGCGGTGAACTCGTCTAGGTTCATGGTGCGGGGACCGAACCGTTCGGTTCGGTTGTCTCGAACTTCCACGGTATCGGTTAAGAATCTACGGGAGACTCGGGAACGTCCGACACCGATCGGCCGCGCCGTGGTCGGTCAGTACACGACTACGGAGAGGTACAGCTGGCCGATCCCCGCGACGATCATCACGGCGCCCGCGATCCGCTTCAGCAGTCCCGCGTGGGCCATCACCCGGTTGGCGTTGCTGACGAGTCCGACGCCGGTCGCGACGGTGGTCGCGGCCATCAGGACGGCGACGGTGCCGGCGTAGACGGCGAGGACGAGCGCCGCCGTCTCCGACGGGAGCGCGATCGCGCGGGCGACGACGCCGAGGAACACCGGCGCGACGCAGCCCGCCCCGGCGAGCGCGTACCCCGCGCCGAAGACCCCGAAGCCGAGCACGCTCGACCGCCGCTCGGGCAGGGGAACCGATACCGACGGCATCCGGCCCGAGACCACGAGCAGCCCGAAGGCGATTAACAGCCCGCCGACGAGCGTCTCGAACACCGTGATGTTCGACAGCGTCGAGTAGCCGACTCGGACGGTCGCGCCCGCGAGCAGCGCGAACGTCGCCAGCACGCCGACCGCGGCCGCGACGCCGCGGGCCCCCGCGCCGAGTACCGACGCGGAGTCGGCGTCGACGGAGTTCACGTAGAAGCCGACGTACCCCGGGAGGAGGGGGTACGCGCACGGCGAGAAGAACGTCGCCACGCCCGCGGTCACCGCGAACGGGACGTTGGTCGCGAGCGAGACGTCGGTCATCTGTCGCCCCGTCGGTTCATCGTTCGACCCGCCTCCTCATCGGTCGAGCGCCCGCTCGATTCCCTCGACGAACTCCTCGGTGGTGTGCGTCCCGGAGGTCGCCCACCGGACGCGCCCGGAGGCGTCGATGGCCCGGGCGCTCGGGTAACCGCCCACGTTGAGCCGCGCCGCGAGCGCGGCGGTCACGTCGGCCGCGACGAGCCAGTCGCCGTCGTTCTCGCGCCACCAGTCGGCCACGGTCTCCTCGCTCACCGAGCCGCCGACGTCCTCGGGGGTCACCGAGACGAACAGCACCTCGTCGCCGAGCCGGTCGTGTGCCTCGGCGAGGGCAGGCATCTGCTCGACGCAGGGGCTACACCACGTCGCGAAGAAGTCGACGAACGTCGGCCGATCGGGCGCCGGGATCGTCACCTCGCCGTCGCGGCTGCCCGGGGCGTCGACCGTGTCGAGCGTCACCGGTTCGACCGGCTCGGGGGCGTCGCCGAGCGCGTCCGGTACCCCGCCTGTCGCGACAGCGCCCGCTCCGCCGAGGACCCCGACGCTCGCGAGTCCGGCCAGCAGGTGTCGGCGCCTCACGCCGTGACCACCCGCTGAACGTCGTCGACGAGCCGTTCGATGTCGGTGGCCGGCCCCCTCGGGTACGCGCGCTCGACGATTCCCTGTTTGTTCGCGAGGATGATGAGCCCGTAGTGCGGGAACCGGTACTCAAGGTTCTCGATGTCGTCGGCCGGCTGCTTCTCGATCACGAGCCCGAACTTCTCGTCGTGTATCTCCTGGGCCCGCTCGTAGGTCTCCGGGCGGAGGAAGTGCCAGTTGCCCGCGTCGAGGTCGACGCTCTGCTGGTCGGCGTACTCGCGGAGGGCCTCCTCGGTGTCGCGCTCGGGGTCGAACGTGGTGGGGAGGAACGCGACCTCGTCGCCGTACGGCTCCGGCCCGACGAACTCGCGAACCCGCAGCGGAAGGGACGGATATCCCGGGTTCCGTTCCGTCGGGTCGGCGGCGACCTCCTGCGCGCGCCGCAGCCGGAGGATGAGCGCCGGACAGACGCCGTCCGGACAGTTGGTGTAAAACGAGGTCCACAGCACCGCGCGTTCGCCCTCGAACTCCGAGACGGTGATCTCCTCGCCCGCGATCGGGTCGGGGACGGTGAAGTCGGGCATCTCGTCGCCGTAGCTCGGGTGAGACGCCTCGCTCAGGTCGATCTCCGGCGGGCCGAGGATCGTTCCCTCGGCGCCGGACTCGCCGAGGACGCCGGCGCAGCCGGCCGTGGCGGTCGTTCCGGCGGCGGCTCCGGTGGCGGCGAGCGTGCGGAGGAAGCGGCGGCGGTCCATATCGTTGTCCGACCTACGTGGTCGCTCGTAAATGAACCCCGCGGCTGGTGGCGCGCAGTGAACACGACCGGGAGCGTTCGAACATCGACCGTAGCGGCCAGAGACGAGGCGGTATTCGGGGTTTCTCGGATAGACGAACGTCCGGAACCTCCGTGGTACCGTGACCCTCGCAAGGGTTATCCCCGAACGGGCTGTACGTTTATTCGCAATGGCAAACGGTAAGGTTGATTTCTTCAACGACACTGGCGGCTACGGTTTCATCTCGACTGACGACGGCGACCTCGACGACGACGAAGACGTGTTCTTCCACATGGAAGACGTCGGCGGCCCGGACCTCGAGGAGGGTCAGGAAGTGGAATTCGACATCGAATCGTCCCCCAAGGGACCGCGCGCGACGAACCTCGTCCGCAACTAATCTCTGAATCGCGGACGACGCGTCCGCACGCACTACCGGATTTCGGCCGTCGCTCGACGCGATCGACGCCTATCTCCGCTTCTTTCACACTTATCACACACCGACGAGCGGCGGCCGTGCTCCCGCGGCCGACCGCCGTTCGCCGACGAGCGACGCGATCGACCCTTTAAATACGAGCGCGGGCGAAGCCTCTCCAGTGAGCGACCCGATTCCGACCGGCTGTCGCCCGGTCGACGAGCTGTTGGGCGGCGGCTTCGAGCGCGGCGTCGTCACGCAGGTGTACGGGCCGCCGGCGGCGGGGAAGACGAACCTCGCGCTCGCCGCGGCGGTCGAGGTCGCGGGCGGCGGCGACCGCGCGCTCTACATCGACACGGAGGGGCTCTCGATCGACCGGTTCGAGCAGATGGCCGAGGGGCGGCTCGACCGCGGCGACGCCGACGACTCCCTCGAAGCGCTCGCCTCGCGGCTCGTCATCTCGGAGGCGTACGACTTCGACGACCAGCGCGAGGCGGTCCGCGACGCGGAGGAACTCGCCGAGGAGGTCGAGCTGATCGTGTTAGACTCCGCGACGGGCTTCTACCGACTGGAGCGCGCCGGCGACACCGAGGGCGGCGAGTCGCTCCGCAAGGTCGCCAAGCAGGTGACGCACCTGCTCTCTCTCGCCCGGCGCCACGACGTCGCCGTCGTGATCACGAACCAGGTGTTCACGGACCCCGAGGGCGACCGCGACCGCGCGCTCGGCGGCAACACCCTCAACCACTGGACCGGCGCGATCGTCCGCGTCGACCGGTTCCGCGGCGGGAACCGTCGGGCGACTCTGGAAAAACACCGCTCGAAGCCCGCGGGCGACACCGCGACGTTCCGGATCGTCGGCGACGGGCTCGCCGAGGGAAGCGACGCCTGAACGTCCCGGGGAACGGAGCGAAGCGGACGGTGAAGGGGGCGGAGACGAGGACCGAAATCCTTGCGGCGAAGCGAACGAGACCAGTCGAGTGCGAGGCGACGGTCGCGCCCGGTCCGGCGGGCGCCTACCGGCTCACAGCTCGCCGAGCTTGCGGAGGAGCTGGCCGCGGTACTCCTCGTCGGCGTTGACGCCCTTGATCTCGAGGACGTTCCGCTCTAACTTGTCGAGCGCGACGTGGAAGGCGTGCTCGGCGCCGTACCCCTCGCCGGAGCCGCCGACCTGGCCCTCGTTGGTGCGGAGGCGGATCTGACACTGGATCAGGGGCGTGCCGCGGAGCTTCTCCTTGTGGGCGTGGAGCCGGACGTGCGCGTGGATGACGTGCATGTCCGCGTACTTGTCCGCGACCTGCTCGATGGACTCGACGATGTGCTCGCGGGAGGTCGTGTCCAGCAGGTCGACGTTGGTGATCTGGACGTCCATCGAGTCCTCCTCGGTGAACGTGAGCGCGCGCAGCACGTCGGTCTTCGTCACCATCCCGGCGACGGTGTCCGCACCCTCGGGGGTGACGACCAGACCGGACACCTCGTTGTCGAACATGCGCCCGACGACCGTCTGGGCCGTCTCGTCGTGCGCTGCCGTGACGACGGGGCTCGACATGATGTCGTAGACGGGGATGTCGAGCATGCGGTCGATGTCGCCGGCGCGGTCGCCGCTGCCCTGCCGCTCCTGGTCGCGGACGACGAACTCCACGATGTCGTTCGTGGTGACGACGCCGACGAGGTCGCCGTCGTCGTCGAGCACGGGGAGGCGGGAGACGCCGTTCTCCCGGAGGCGGTTGATCGCGCGGCCGACGCTCTCCGTCTCGCCGATGCCGATCACGTCCTCGGTGGCGATCTGGCCGACGGTGATCGCGTCGAGGCTGTCGAGGACGGCCTCTAAGATCTGGTCGACCGTGACGATGCCGAAGAGCTTCTCGCCCTCGTAGACGGGGGCGATCTTCACGTCGCCCTCGACGAGGAGCCGGGCGGTCTCGCGGACGTCCTCGTGGCGGTCGACGGAGGGCGCCGGCTTCATCACCGCCGACACCTTCGTGTCGTCCTCCATGCGCGAGCGCATGAGCTGCTTCTCGCCGACGACGCCGGCGTACTCGCCGTCCTCGACGACGACGATCCCTTTGGGGTTCTCTCGCTCGAAGATAGAACGGACCTTGGCGAGCCGCTCGTCGACGTCGACCTCGACGTACTCCGGCACTGCGATATCAGAGATGTTCATGGTCCAGTCCGAACGTTCGACGGGCCGGGTATTGAAAGTGCGGGGGTCGTCGCGCCCGCCGGCGAGTCTCGTCCGACCGCCGAAATCCGCCTGAAGGTATTTGAGCGTCGCCGACGAAATCTGAGCGTGAAGCTCTCGACCGCGCTGATCGCCGTCGGCGTCGCGCTGATCGTGATCCCGCTCCCCGTTCCGATCCCCTTCGTCGGCGTGATCGCCGGCACGCTCGCGCTGCTGGCCGGGCTCTTCCTCCGGCTGTTCGGGGTGTGAAACCTTTTTGCCCGTTACCGTCACAGAGGAAGGCGTGTACGACGCCGTCGTCCTCGACAACGACGGGGTGTTGGTCGGGCGGACGCCGTTCGACACGCTCCGCGAGGCCGCCTGGGACGCGTTCGTGAGCCTCGGCGTCGAGGACCCGGACCTCGCCCACGTCGACGACGTCGCCGTCGGCGTCGACCCCGCGACCCTGACGGACATCTGCGAGCGCTACGGCGTCGATCCGACGGAGTTCTGGCGGGTCAGGGACGAGACCGCGGCCGCGGCGCAGATCGACGCCGCCCGGAAGGGCCAGAAGACGCCGTACGACGACGTCGACGCGTTGCGCGCGCTGGACGCCTCGCTCGGCGTCGTCTCGTCGAACCAGCAGGCGACCGTCGACGCGCTCCTCGACCACTTCGGGCTGGCGGGCCGCTTCGAGGTCGCGTACGGCCGCGAGCCCTCGGTAGCCAGCCTCTCGCGGAAGAAGCCCTCCCCGTACTACATCGAGCGCGCCCTCGAAGACCTCGGCGCCGAGACGGCGCTGTTCGTCGGGGACAACGAGTCGGACGTCCGCGCGGCCGACAACGCCGGCATCGACTCGGCGTTCATCCGCCGTCCCCACCGGCGGTCGACGGAGCTCTCCTGTCACCCGACCTACGAGATCGACGACCTCCACGACCTCGTGAGCATCTGCGGGCGGGCCCCCGGGTCGGACGACTCGGCCTGAGGGCGCCCGCCGTCGCGGCCGACCGCGTCGACCGAAATTCTGAACTGCGGTGCCGCCGAGTCAACGGCCATGTCCGAGCCCTCCGCTCCCGTCGACGCCCGCCCACACGTCGACGAGACCGCCCTCGACGCCGCTGTCTCGCGGTATCGACGCGCAGAACGGGCCGCCAGTTGGGCCCTCGCGCTGGTCGCCGTGGGCTCGTTCCTTGCCGCGGTCGCGGCGTTCTCGCTCTGGCGCGGCGCGGCGGTCGCCCTCGTCCTCGCCGTCGCGCTCCGCGCCCCGGTTCTCCGCCGGAGCGGGGCGACCCGGCTCCGGACGGACGCGCCCCCGGAGGACGTGGCCGAGGCGTTCGCGTCGGCGACGCCGCCGGTCCTCGCCTTCCAGTGGGGGGTCGCCGACGAGGTACGCCCGGCCTCCGGGGACTCTGGGACGGCGTACGAGCACCCGTCCCTCCTCGGCCTCCGGACCTACTCGCTGGCCGTCGAAACCGAGAGCGACGCACCGGTGGACGCCTCCGCGCCGACAGATTCGTCCGCGTCGATCGACGCCTCCGCGCCGGCCGGCGCGAGCGCGGCCGACGGCGACCGGGCGGCGCGCTTCCTGATAGAGGGGGCGCTCGACGGTCGGCCGTGGGGCGCGTACGCGGTCGCGGTCCGCGAGGCCGGCGAGGGGTCGCCGGGCCGGACGGTCGTCGACGTCGAACTGCGCTCGCGGCGGCGGTTCGGGCTCCGCAGCGTCCCGCAGGCGCTGGTCGCCGAGCGCTACTACGCCGACGTGATGGGGGCACAGGGGTACGAGACCGTCGCGCGGGAGGTCTCGCTGACGGTGTGACTCACCGGACGAGCTCCGTCTCCGGCGCGTCGACGACGGTGCGGGAGACGCGCTCGTCGTCGTCGACGCCGCGGAGATCGACCCCACGGAGCCGCAGCGCGACCGCCGCGTCCGCCCGCTCCTCGTCGTCGCGAGGCCGGAGAGCCTCCCGGTTTTCGTCGGCTTCGCCGTCCCCGTCCGCCTCCCCGTCGCCGTCGTACACGACCACCAGTTCCTCGGCCTCGAACGCGACGTGGTCGACGGCGTCGAGCGGGATCGCGACCCGTTGCCTGCGGGCGACCTCGACCGCGACCCCGCCGACCGCGGCGAGGAGACCGACGCCGGCGACGAGGATGTCACCGGCGCCGAGCGCGCCGACGTCGTTCCACAGCAGATTCGGGACCAGCCCGCCGAGCGCGAGCGCGGCGCCGACGCCCGACCAGCCGACCTCGCGGAGCGTCGGCGGGATCCGTCCGGCCGCGAGCGCCCGCGGAACGCCGCGGAGGGCGTCGGCGACCCCGCGCCGGACCCGGATCTCGTCGGGGGCGACCCGGACCCGACCGCCGACCGTCGCGAACGACCACGCGCCGGTGCGGCTCATCGGGGTCTCGCCGACTCCGGGCGGTCCGACGCGGAGGGATACCGAGCGGAACGTTTCGGCGCCATGGAGGGATATACGAGTTTTCGCCGCGAATCACTTAAATTCGCTCGCCGGGCGCGGCCGAGAGCGGCGGCGAAGCCGGGGGCTTTTGTCCGCCGGCGAGTCAGGGGGCATCATGGACTTGCCGCCCGTCGGCCTCGGAACGATGGGGATCGACGACCCCGATCCGGTCGCGACCGCGCTCTCGGTCGGCTACCGCCACCTCGACACCGCCCGGATCTACGGCAACGAGGCGGTCGTCGGCGAGGGGATCGCCGCCGCGCTGGCCGGGGAGGAGCTCGACCGCGAGGACGTGACCGTCGCGACGAAGCTGTGGACCGACGACCTCGCCGCCGACGCGGTCGCGCCCGCCGCCCGCGAGAGCGCGGACCGACTAGGGGTCGACGCGCTCGACCTGCTGTACGTCCACCGGCCTCGGGGCGACTACGACCCCGAGGCGACGCTTCCCGCCCTCGACCGGCTGGTCGACGAGGGGCTCGTCGGCGGGGTCGGCGTCTCGAACTTCGAGCTCGCGGACCTCGACCGCGCGGTCGACGTCCTCGGGCGGCCGCCTGCGGCCCACCAGACGGAGCTTCATCCGCTCTTTTATAAATCGGAACTGCTCGATCACGCCCGCGAACACGGCTATCTGGTCGTCGCCTACTCGCCGCTGGCCGGCGGGCGAGTGCGCGACGTGGATCCGGTCGTCGAGGTCGCAGACGCGCACGGGACGACGCCCGAGGCGGTCGCGATCGCGTGGGCGACCGCGAAGGAACCGGTTGTGACGATCCCGAAGGCGTCGACCGAGGAACACCTCCGAGCCAACCTCGCGGCGGCCGACCTCGAACTCACCGACGCGGAGGTCGCCGCGATCGACGCGGTCGAGCGCGAAGAAGAGCTGTTCCCGGAGTAGACGATCCGCATTCTTGGATCAGATTGGGAATAAACTGCGCTCGATCACCACGATCCCGCGTCATTTTTATCGCGGGGGCGACGACGGTCGCACATGACAGAGATCATCGACGGGGAGGCGGTCGCGGCCGACGTGCGGGACGCGGTCGCCGACGAGGTGGCGCGGCTGTCCGACGCCGGCGTCGAGCCGGGGCTCGCCACGGTGCTGATGAGCGACGACCCGGCCAGCGAGACGTACGTCTCGATGAAGCAGCGCGACTGCGAGGAGGTCGGCATCGAGAGCTTCCACGTCGAGATCGACGCCGACGCGCCCGCGAGCGAGCTGTACGAGACCATCGACGACCTCAACGACCGCGACGACGTCCACGGAATCCTCGTCCAGCTTCCCCTCCCGGACCACGTCGACAAGCGGACGGTCCTCCGGCGGATCGACCCCGAGAAGGACGTGGACGGCTTCCACCCGGAGAACGTCGGCCGCCTCGTCGCGGGCGACGCCCGATTTAAACCCTGTACGCCGCACGGCGTCCAGAAGCTCCTCGACGCCTACGACGTGGAGACCGAGGGCGCGGACGCCGTCGTTGTCGGCCGCTCCGACATCGTCGGCAAGCCGATGGCGAACCTCCTGATCCAGAAGTCGCCGACGGGGAACGCGACGACGACGGTCTGTCACTCCCGGACGGAGGACCTGGAGGCGAAGCTGGCGGGCGCCGATATTGTCGTTGCGGCTGCCGGCATCCCGGAGTTCGTCGACGGCTCGATGCTGAAGGCGGGCGCGACCGTGATCGACGTGGGGATAAATCGGGTGGACGCGGACACGGAGAAGGGGTACGAGCTGGTGGGTGACGTGGACTACGAGTCCGCGAGCGAGGTCGCCGGGGCGATTACGCCCGTGCCCGGTGGGGTCGGGCCGATGACGCGCGCGATGCTCCTTTATAATACGGTGAAGGCGGCCGGCCTCCAGCGCGACGTTGATGTTGAGTTGGACTGAGACCGAGAGACTGCGGACTCGACCGGTTCTCTCGGTTGCTTTTATAAATGGTTGAATGGTCCTTTATAAATAACCGATAGCGGATCGGCGACGGACACCGCCAAAGCCCCAGCGGGCAGGGCGGCGCACGCTCGTTGCGCTCCTCGTCACTCACTTCGTTCGTTCCTGCGGTGTCGCCGGCGGCTTCGCCGCCGGCTTTCCGTGGCGCGTAGCG
>NZ_JBZVGZ010000036.1:0-28176 GCF_058630335.1 Halorubrum sp. SD41 | reverse complement strand
GGGGTCGGGGGGGGGGGAGGGGGCTGGCGCGGGCCGGGGGAGGGGGCGGGGAGAGGGGCGGGGGGGGGGAGCACGGAAGCCGCAGCCCGCGCAGCGAGCAAAGCGAGCGAGCAGGACCGTCTCCCGGTGGGGCGGTCGCTGTGGGGTGGGACTCAAAGGGGCAGTCGCCGGCGGCTTTGCCGCGGGCTGCCCGTGGCGCGTAGCGCCACGCTGCCGTGAGGCGGGCGCAGGCGATGTAAGCACCGCAACGAGGGAGCGGTAGCGACCGAGTGAGGAGCGTGGTTGGAGAGAGCGAAGCTCTCTCGTCATCCCGAAAATCTCTGATTTTCGGGCGACAGCGAGCGTGCGTCCGCCTCACGGCTGGGGCTTTGGAGATGTTCGGCGCCGCTCCGCTGTCAATCACTTATAAATGGCCGACAGCAACACCGCGGATTCAGCGAAGTCGCTGCCGCTCACCCGCGCAGTCGACCGTGTTCGACCTTGAGACAGCGATCCTGAACCACGTCGATCCCGTCGGCCTCGGCGGCCGCGGCCGCCTCGTCGTGGCTGATTCCGAGCTGGAGCCAAACCGCGCCAGCGTCGCCCCGTTCGGCGTGGCGCTCACGGACGTCGTCGACGACGCCCGGCACCTCCTCGCTCGGCCGGAACACGTCCACGAGGTCGATCTCTTCCTCGACGTCGCCGACCGCGTCGTACGCCGGTTCGCCGAGGACCTCGTCGGCGAACGGGTTCACCGGGACGATACGGTACCCCTGCTCCTGGAGGTACGCCGGCACGTCGTGCGCGGCCTTTCCGGGCGTCGTCGAACAGCCGACGACCGCTATCGTCTCGGCGTCGAGCAGGCGGTCGAGCCCCGCGTCGTCGGTGATGGGCATGGCTCCTCGTACGGGCGCGACACGATTAAGCGGACCCCACGTCGTCGCGGTCCGGGAACCGGCGCGGGCAGTCGACGACTGCCCGCTCAGGGGAGCCGGATCTCGGGCTCGCCGTCCTCGGGAACGGTGACGATCCCGTCGAACAGCTGTTTCAGCGTGTTCATCGCCTGGTCGTCGTGGGCCGTCGAGTCGATGCTGTACAGCCCGAGGCCGTCGACGCTCTGGACTCGGCCGGTGAACACGTGGAGGAACCGGAACACCGTCTGGAGGTCCGAGTACATCAGTAGCGTCGACAGCGAGTGGACCATCACGCGGTTCCGCTCGATGCCGCGGTCGCCGAACGCCTGGAGGAACTCGGAGAGCTTGATCCCGATCCCCGTCATGTCCACCGGCGAGGAGGCGTACTTGATCCGGTCGGACTCGCGGGTGTCGCCGCCCTGCTGGCGGGTGACGCAGTCGACGACCGCGACGGGCTTCCCCTCGTAGGGCGTCCGCTTCTCGTAGTCGCGGAGCACCCGGTCGGCGCCGTCCTTCGTGGTGACGACGATGGCGCCCTCGTCGCGGTCGGTCCCCGCGGCGAGGACGTCCATCATGATCGACCGCTTCCCGCTGAGCGGCGGGCCGGTCAACAGGATGTTGGTCCCGGGATCGACCTCGGCGTCGAAGTGCGGCGTCAGCTCATACATGGACGCACCTCGGGGGCGACGTCGTCGGCGCGAGCCACTCGTTCGGCCGCGAGGCCGTACGACCAGGACACATCTACTACCGAAACATGCCCGCTCCGAATAATATTCTTTTTGATCGCCCCTTGCGAGACGGCGGCGCGTCTCGGCGCGGCTGTCGACCCGATCAGCCGCCGAATTCGGGCGCGTGCTTCGGATCCCACACCTCCAGATCGCGAGAACGTGTCACGTCCGCGAATCGATCGACTCCCGGAGTCGGCGCGGAACCGTCGGACTGCGCGGCGGCGATTTCGGATCGCGGGACTTAACACGCTCTCGGAAGTACACGGCGGTGAGGGCGCTTAGCTCAGTTTGGACAGAGTGCTTGGCTTCGGACCAAGTTGCCACGGGTTCAAATCCTGTAGCGCCCATCCTGCCGCATAACACCGAGGAGTCAACAGACGGCGACGTGGTGTATTTAAACCTTCCTCCGGTATCGGAGTAGAATTTATTATGCCACGTCATTCCCATCTCCTCCGTCGTGCGATTTACTCGAGTCAAGATTACCGCAGTTCATAATGATGCTACTGGAATTGACTTTCTGGAGAACGCTTCAGCCTCTCTCGCGGTCAGCTCGCCACCTCCGCCATCGTTCTTGTTCAATAGTTTGTATTCCCAATAGAATTATTGTAGTCTAGCGCCAACCGCTACGTATGACAGATGAATCAGGGGCCGAACTCTGGAAAGAGCACCAGAGCGCCTTCGACCGCGTGCGCGCGGTCGCCGTTACAGTTTCCGAGCCCAAGCCGGCTGACTGGATTGCAGAGCAGGCTCACGTCGCGGGAAACACTGCGCGTGACCATCTCCAGCGCCTCGTTGAGATGAACGTTCTCCGAACCGCTACCGGAGGGACCGCGACCCGGTATGAACCAGACCCGCTCTACACGCGAATGCAAGCTCTCCGCAACCTCCTCGACGACCGGACTCGCGACGATCTTCTCAAACTGCGTGGCGACCTACAGGAGCAGGTCGAGGAGTGGCAGACCGAGTACGACGCGGATTCACCGAGTGAGCTTCGCGAGCGGGCGGCACATGCCGACACTGCCGAGGCAACGCGAGAGATGCGCCGGACTGCGAACGACTGGGACATCATCGCGTATCGTCTCCAACTTGTAGAGGACGCTATCGAGCATTACGCTGACTACGCTGGAAGTACCCCGGCACCTGCCTGACCGGATGTTCGCGTTCGACGGCGGCTACGACCCCGGACAGGCATCGCACACGGTTCTGCTCGAACTCAGACGCACGATTGAGCGACACCCTGCCGTCCAGCATGCGAGTGGGGAGCCACCTGGCCAATTCATCCGTGTCGTTGCGACACTTGACCCTGCTATCCTCGGAAGCGAAGCGGAGGAGGGAACACTCACTCTTCGGTGGTACGCGGGCGAGGCTGCCGACGCAGACCCGGAGTTCGTCTTTCATTACAGCGAAAATTCAGGCTTCGACTGTGGGTGGCACCACGAGCCGAATCCGCACGTAGATGGATGGGCACACTATCAAGAACATCTCTCCGCGGACGATGAATACGAGTACGAGGCGGTCTCTTTCGACAGCCTCCAGCCAGTACCGTTGCTCTGGGGAATTCTCGACCGTCTCGAAATCCGGCTCACCGACCGCTAAGCATTCCCACCAGATTAGCTGAGGTTCGTGATCTCTAATTCCCGAGCGCGGACCGTCCGCGACGACACGACCGTTATCTCTCGTCCTTCCGCTCGGTACCACACAAGCGCGTAGCCGCCGTCAGCGTCCGTGAGCGTCTCATGCTGGTCCTCCCAGAACTTGAACGTCGGTCGCACGCCGTTCACCATCGACCCCTTCACGTCCCACGGGCGGCCGTCCTCGTTGCTCGCGTCGAACTTGAGCCCGTCCACGACCGGATAGTCGAGCGTGAGCAGGTAGCGGTCCGTCACCCACAGGTCGGCGAGCGTCCTGTACCGACCGAAAATGTACGAATGAGCATGGTGATCGACGCTACACTCGCGCACCTGAGTTGGTCGGAGCCGAACACCTGCGAGACTCGTAACGAATTAGATCCGGCGACGATCCAGCGGTTCAATACTGGTGTACTCAAGCTACGGTACAGGATAAGGATAGAAAGCCGGTAGAGATAATCTCGGATTTACGAGAAGTCGACAGTCTGCTCGAAGATCGCATTTCCACTCGGGTCGTGGATAATGCGAACAGTTTCTTCACCAGAGGGAGCGGTACTTAATCCGGAGTAATCTACAGCCTGATTGGACCCCGTTTGCCAATTACCGCCAGGTGCGAAGTCACTCTCAACTCTCTCTCCGTCGATCGAGACGGTTAGCTCGTCTGCATTAATTGACTGCCCGCCAGTTTTCACAAATGTAATGTTGCTATTGCCGCTAGCATTGACTTCATCCACTGTGAAGCTTGCCTGCGGCGCGGTATCGCCTAACTGATCGCCGAGTCCGAGGACGAACGTCCCGATGACGGCCGCCAGGATGACGGTAATCGCGACCATGAGGATGACGCCGATGACGGGACTCACTGCCCTGTCGTCCGCGTTGGATTGAGTGCTTGGTTTCATTGTTTGAACCCAGCGGCCACCGACGAACGAGGTTTCAGGGACTCAGACGCGGTCGTTGACGCGTAAGACCACCCTCTGCTCGTTCAGATCGGTTGCTGGTTACTCGCAGAGAAGCAGGAGTGGCTTATGTACTTATTGCCACGAATATCAGCGGAGAAAATTGGACGGATAGGGTCAAATTCCCTGACGTGATTACCGTGATCATGGAACCCACGGCGAAAGCCCTCTCCCGGACGTACAGCGATCGCGTGTATCCGGACCCGTGGGAGAAGGTCCTCGATTACCGCCGCGTCCGCGAGTACGCCGCCGAACACTCGAACGCCGGCCGAGTTCGCGTCGGCCGTGCGCTCGATCTCCCCGCCGAGCGCGTCCGGGGCTGGCTCGAAGACGCCGTCCCCGATCCGGTCCGAGGGATCGACACGGCGATCGACCGCGGCTGGCTCGATCCGGATCCCGAGGGTGAGACGGCCGCCGCCCTCGTCGACCTGCTCGCTCACGTCCTCGCCGGCGGGAGCATCCCCGCCGACAACTACGTTCCCGCGGTGACGCCGGGTGAACGCGTGACCGTCGCGGAGATCCGAGCGGCCTTCGAGCGCGTCGGCGTCGAGACGCGCACCCGCAACGCCGACACGCCGGGCCGCGCGACCGAGGTCGTCCCGACCTGTGACGGAACGGTCCTCGGTCGGTGTCTCGTCGCGACCGGCGCGCCGACCGGCGCGAAGACGTCGCTCGACCACCTTCCCGCGGTCGTGTGGGACGTTCCTCGGCCGGTCAGGCGGTCGTTCGCGCGGACCTACGTTCGACACCGCGGGCTGAACTACGCCGACAAGTCGACGACGCGCGTTCAGGTCGAACGGCCGAGTTCGTTCATCGCGGAACTGCGCGAGGTACTCGACGACGTGCTCGACGAGCGCGTGACCACGGCCGACGCCGGGCTCACCATCTCCGCGGCCGCCGCCCGCGAACTCGGCGTCGAGTAGCGCCGCCGGATCAGTCCGCTACCCTTCGAGATCGTCCGCGTCGAGGGCGTCGAGTTCCTCCGGCCGGTCGTAGCGGGTCATACTCTGGATAATGGTTATTGTGATAACGACCCGCATCTTCCTCCCGCGCTCACCGTTACCCCCACCTTCATGAGCCGGTGAGAGCATTGTTCCGTCATGGCAAGCGCGGCGTCGCCGCTCTCGGAACCGCGCGTGTTGGCGCACGCGAAGCGCCGCCTGTTCCCCGACGACGCGGACGACGGGTACGCGGTCGTCGACACGCAGTTCTCGTCCGACCGGTGGCTCGCGAACGAGTCCATCGATCCGGCGGTCACGGACGAGCTGGCGCCGTTCAACCACGTCCGCGTCGGCTCCGGCTACCCCGACCTCGTCGGCGTGCGACTGTTGAGCGACGAGCTACTGGCCGTGGACCGACTGGGCGACGACCCGCCGCTGGTGGTCGTCGAGGCGAAGGGCCACACGAACCGGCGCGACGCCGACGTCGAGCGCGGCATCGTTCAGGCGTACGACCGGCTCCACGAGGCGAACGCCGCGTACGTCGCGGTCCCGGCGGACACCGTCTCGCAGTCCGCACGGACCCTCGCTCGCGAGCTGAACGTCGGCGTCCTCGGCGTGACCCCCGACGGCACCGTGGATCCGGTCGAGACCCCCCGCGTGGTCGGGAACCGAACGACGACCGAGACGACGGCCATCCGGTTCCAAGCCGGCGCGCAGGGCGTCGCCGGCAAGTCGTTCGGCCTCAACCACCCGAAGAACTACCTCGCGTACCCCCTCGCGGTCGCCCACGAGCGAGACGCGGAGCGGGTCCTCGCGGAACACGTCGTGCGCGCCACCGACGACGCCCGAACCGGGGCGGCCTTCCTGAACCTCGTCGACGACCGACCCGACGCCGCTCGACTGACGCCCCTCGGCCGGGAGGTCGTCAGGTTCGCGCTGCGGGAGTACGGGTCGGTCGAGGCCGCGCTCCGGGTGTTCGACGACTGGAAGCGCTCGCGGGAGCGCTTCTGCGACCTGGCGCCGAAGTGGGGAATGCTCACCAGGCGCGTCGTCTATGACTATCCGGCGACGCAGCTCCTCGTCGAGGAGCTCCAGCACATGCACGAGGACGGGATCGGCGAGCCGAGCCTCCCGGACGTCGTCGAGTACCTCCACGCGCTACACCCGTCGTTCACGGTCGAACTGTTCGTCCGCGGGGACGACGACGTCCGGAGCCGCGTCCTGAACGCCGACGGGGAGCTACAGCGCGAGCCCCTCACCGACGGGGAGGTCTACCACTCGCCCACCGTGTTCCAGCTGAAGGCGGTGCTGTACCACGCCGGAATCCTGACTTCGCGGGGCGCGGAACCGTCGAATCTGGACCCGGCGAGCGACGTGTGGGCGTTACGTGACCCCGTGTGACTCGATACAGTCCCGGTTCCAAGACGTGCCCCCAAGCGTTATTACACAACACATGAATTGTGTATTGTATGTCGAAAACGGCCGAGGGGCCTGAGCGCGCCGTTAACGGCCTCCTGTCGGTGGCCCAGCTGTTGGAGGAGCCACGGCTGGCGCGGCTGTACACGTTCGTCCTCCGTGAGGGAGGCGTCACGATCGACGACGTCGTTGACGCGTTGGAGGTGCCGCGGACGACCGCGTACTCCGATACGGGCACTCTCGTTGAGCTCGGGGTCTTGACGCGAGACGAAGCACAGAAGACGCACATCTATTCGGCGGCTCCGATCACGCTTACCGTCGACCTCGACGGGGACGAATACACGGTCACTCCGACCCTCATCGAAGCGATCGGACGCGCACCCCACGATCAGGATCTCGATCTCCTGCTCGAAAAGCAAGGCCTGGGAAAGCTCGCGGCCGCACTAACGTACGCGATCCCCTACGCCGAAGGCGAGATGTCGGAGCGGGTCGCCGCCCGTGAACTCGATCTTCAGCCCGCGTTCGCTATCGCCGTCTTACAGGCCCTCCGAGAGGTCGTCCTCGACATGGAGTCGGTCGACCCGTACTTCGAGGACATCCGGAGTGCCCGCGATCGACCGCCCGAGACAGCGGACTGACGGCAGCAGCGATGACTGGGGCGACTGTCTCTGTACTCTCATAAAATGGGTTTGAGTTGATCGAGGTAATGACCTGATAAAGAGTAAAGATCGAACCGACCCAGTCTGATTCTCAAGAAGTCAACATTCATGTTCCTCCCGGTAGCATGAGTTGGATATGCCAGCGGAATTCGAGTTTCATGCTCGTCTATTTTCATCTTTAAAAGACTACATCTCCGAGAACGAGTCTGAATTCGATGAACCGGTGGGTGAGGAGAAGACTCAGACCGGTTTTATCGATATCTATCTTCCCTCCAATCTGCGTGAGGGCGTTGTTATCGAGGTGAAGCGTGGCGATATTGATCCCCACTCATACGAAGTCGTCAAACAAGGACACCGGTACGCACGAGACAAGGGAGTCTCACTATTCGCAACAGCGAACGAAAACGACGTGTTCCTCTTCCGGAGAACAGAAACTGCGACCAGTATTACGGAACTTGATCGGAAACACTACAATTTGAGACGCCTCTCGTTACCGCAGTTCTTTGAGGAATTTTTACAGGATGTCAAGGAATTACAGGAAGGTCGCGGACAGATATTCCAATTTGATGACCTGATCATCAGTCGATTACGTAGCTTCCACACCAGTATTTATCCGACCTATCAGGAGCTAATCGAGCGGGAGTTCGAGAAAAGCGAGCAGTTCCAAGAACAGTTCGTTGAGTGGGCTCGGGAGAACGATTACCCGTTTGAGTATCCCGACGTAGAACGGACATTCAGGATCGCGGCACAGCAGTACGCGTACCTGTTGATGAATCGGATCGTATTCTACGAACTCGTCCGAGAACAAGACGTTGACACGGAGAGCGGTCTCCCATTGAATCAGATATACGGGGGAGTTTCGGTCGATAGGCTCGACCAACATCTGGAAGATTGCTTCCAGTCAATCATGGACGAGATCGATTACGAAGCGATATTTAAGAATGACAGCGAGTTCTTCGAGCAGATCCCCGAGAACGATCTCACGAGAAAGAGGCTCCATTCGTTTACCAGGAGTATCGAAGAAGAGCCACTGCGAGATATCAGCGTTGACGTTGCTGGACAGATCTATCAAGAACTCATTCCTGTCGAAGAACGGAAAGAGCTCGGTCAGTTCTACACGCCGGACGAAATCGGATCTATTCTCTCAAATTGGGCGATTCAATCAAGCGATGATCGGTTCCTCGATCCATGTAGTGGGTCTGGATCGATTACCGTTGAGGCATACAAACGGATGGAAGAACTGGATGGCCTCTCTCACGAGGAGATCATCCGGAGCATCACAGCGGTCGACATCAATAAATTCCCGCTACACCTGACAGCACTGAACCTCGCGACGAGGAATATCCACCAGCCCACAAACGAACTGTTCGCGTACCATGCGGACTTTTTCGACCTCGATTCTGACACAAGACGGTTCCAAAGTAGTCGGCTCGGTGTTCGCGGCGAGGCAGCAGAGGGGTCCAGCGATCCCATCGGAAAGTTCGACGCTACCGCAGCTAACCCTCCGTACGTCCGCCAAGAGTACCTTTACCCGAATCGGGACCACTTCCGAGAGCATCTGAAGCAATTCGGTCCCAGTTCGAAACAGGCGTACTACGATGGAGACAAGCAGATCGACGGACGGAGTGACCTCTACTGCTACTTCTTAACACACGTCACCAGCTTCCTTCGTGAGGGTGGACGGTTAGCTTGGATCGTTCCGACAAAGTGGATGGTAGCCGATTACGGGCCATCCCTCCAACAGTTCCTCTTTGACCATTATAAGGTAGAAGCTGTCGTGGGGTTCCGAAAGCGCGTCTTCGAGAGTGCGCTCGTTGACACGGTGCTGCTAATGATGGAACGGTGCGAGGATCCGGAAGAGCGAGCAAACACGGAAACGAACTTCGTCCGAATCAACAGCCCGATTGACCCGGACGACGCGCTCCGAGTGATCGACCGGGATTACGGCATTCCGGACGACTCGTTCATGAAGATACACAGTAGACCGAACTACAGGACAATCTCCGTCGACCAGTCCTATTTGATGGATAATATCGAGGAGAAGCTACACCACTATATCAATGCTCCAGCGCTGTATACCGCAGTTCTTGAGCATAATGACACGGTTCCTCTGTCGGAGGTCGCGAACATCACTCGTGGGAAAAAGACAGGAGCAAATCCGATCTTCCTCCTTGACGAGGACGAGATAAAATCGCGAAACGTCGAGGAAGAGTTCTTACGACCAGCAATCAAGAGTGTGAAAGAAATAGGGGGGGGGAAGTTCGAGCACACCCCTGATGATGCCGTGAAGTGGATGCTCGACATGAATGATTACGTCGACGACGTAATGTCGATGTCCGGATTTGGATCGACGAGTGATCTGGAGGACAGGGTACTGAAATCACTTCGCACAGACGGGTATGACGGTGTTCTTTCGTATTTAAAGTGGGCAGAGAATCAATCTTCGCGAACCAACAAGTCGATCCAAAACTATCAGCCGTGGTTCAACATGGGATCCCTGGAAGACGAACTTGCGCCGATTATCTGCCCGCAGGCGATGGATACCCGACTGTTCTTTTTCAAAACAGATCAGGATATCGTCCCGAGCAATCGGTTCCTGCTGGTAAAACCAGATGACGACGCGGAGTTGCTTCTTGGACTACTCAATTCGAGCATCACTAAGATCGTCATTGAAAGCCATGGGCGGGTCACAGGAGGTGGTGCGATCAACCTTTCGGGATCCGATCTTCGTTCGCTGCGCGTACTCAATCCCGACTCCCTTTCAAATAAACAGGCTTCCAAAGTGAAGAACGGATTTGAGAAGCTAACGAATGGAGACGAAAACGGGCTCGATGACATTGACGAGGTGTTCATTGAAGCACTCGATCTGGACATTACGGTGCCCGAGGTCCAACAGATGGCTGAAACAATCAAGCAAGCACGCCGTACCAAAGGTCAGGAGGTGGAACCACTTATTCAGGAACTCGACGAGTTGGAAGGGCAGATCGAAATGACATTCCAAGATAATAGCCCCCAGCAGCAGGGACTATCGGAGTTTGGAGGGTAAGTACGACGGGCGAGGCCGCGTCCCCGCTATCTTTTTGTGACTCGTCCGGCTCCCGGTAGTCGTGCCTATTCGGAGAGCGAAACCCGCGGAGTCACTCTACGCGGAGGTCGCCGACCACGACCTCGTCGTGACTCCCGACGCCGCGCTGGCGAGCGCGATAAACCGCCGCCTCGACCGCCCCCACTTCGGAACGTTCGCGACCACGCCGCGCCGCCTCGCAGCCGGCCGACGCGAGCAGGCGGAGGACCGCCGCGCGTTCCTCGAGCTGGTCACCGAGACGGACCACGACTGGGAGGCGGTCGCGTACGCCGTCGGGAACGTCCTCCAGTGTTGGGAACACACGGGCCGCCTCGACGCGATCTTAGCGTACGACGCCTACGTCGACGACGCGACCCGCGAGGTCGTGGAGGTGATGCGGAGCCTCCGCACGACGTCGAAGCGCCTCAGCGAGTACACGGTCGACGGGGAGCGGTCGGTTGACGAGGATCAGTCCGTCGCCGTCGTCGGCCACGATCAGCTGACCGAACTGGAGCGGAGCGTCCTCCCGGAGGAGTTCGACCGCGTCGACCCCTTCACCGACGAGGCGTTCGACTACCCGCCCTTCCACGTCTTCGAGTCGGCGACCGACGTCGTCGCCGCGCTCCTCGACACGGTCTCGGCGCGCAACGCCGAGCACGTCGCCGTCGTCCTCGACGGCGGCGGGAAGTACTCCTCGCTCGTCGAGTCCGCGTTCGAGGCGGCTGACGTCCCCTTCTACGGCGGCCCGGGGTTCGCCGACGACCCGCACCACCGGGCGTTCGTCCGGCTCCTCCGGCTCTGTTTCCGGGGGTCCGAGACGACCGTCGGCGACGCCGCCCCGGTCCTCTCGCAGTTGGGGATCGACGCGCCGATCGCCGACCGCGAGCGGCGCCTTGGGGCGGTCGACGGACCGGGCGTGGCGTGGCTGCGCGCGTTCCGCGACGGCGTCGAGGACCGGACGTTCGCCGAGGCGCTCGACGCGTACGCGTCCGAGGCCGGCGTCGAACTGAGCCGGCTCGCCGAGGAGCTGCGGACCCTGGGGCTCGCCGACGACCCCGTGACGGACGGCGCCGTCGACCGGCTCGCCTACTACCTCCAGACGTACGAGGTCCCGGTCGACAGGGACAACGAGGGCGTCCTCCTCGCCGACGCGAAGTCCTCCGCGTACGTCGACCGTCCCGTCGTCTTCCACCTCGGCATGAGCGAGGAGTGGACGCACTCGGCCCCCCAGCGGCCGTGGGTGGACACCGAGGCGCAGTTCGACCGCTACGTCGGGAGCTTCCAGCGTCTCCTCCAGAGCGGCGACCGGCAGTACTACCTCGTCCAGGACGCGGCCGGCGGGGAGCCGATCACCCCCTGCCTGTACCTCGGCGACCTGCTCGACGAGGAGTTCGAGCGGTTCAGCGACCTCGACTCGGTCGAACACCGGCGGCGTCCGCGGTCGACGGGCGCGGGATTCGAGCGCGAGTCGACGGGGGTCGACGCCGAGACCGTCGAGACGGTCAGCCAGTCGACGCTCAACAGCTACGTCAACAGCCCTCGAGACTACTGCTTCGGGCGGCTCCTCGAAACCCCCGACCGGGAGCGGTTCGTCGAGGGGAACCTCTTCCACGACTTCGCGGAGTTCTACGTGAACCACCCCGACGTCGTCGCGGCGGCCGACGCCGACGACCTCGTCGACGCCATGATCGCGGAGGCCGAGGCGTTCTTCTCGGCCGCCGACGAGCCGCTCCGCCGCCGGACGTACCGCATCGGTTTAGAGCTGATAACGGAGTACCTCGACGAGGAGGGGCCGGCGTCCGACGACTTCCTCACGCCGGCGTCGGGGTGGGGGACCAACTTCTTCGCCGACTACTTCGACGAGCCCGTCGACTCCCCGCTCACCGAGCGCTGGTTCGAGGACGACGCGCTCGGCGTGAAGGGGAAGATCGACCTCGTGCGGTCGCCGACGCAGCTCCTCGATTACAAGAGCGGGCGGAAGAAGCGACTCACGCAGGTCGTGGGCGGCGCGGCGCTCGACCCGCCGGCGGACGCGCCCGACTTCCAGGCCGCGCTGTACCTGACCTACTACCGGACGGTCCGCCCGGACGAGCGGCTGGAGTTCACGCTCTTCCACTTCCTCGAACCGATGGCCGACGTCGTCGCGGGCGACGCCGACCTCGACGACGCGCTCACGACCGTCACCTACCACCCGAACTCCTTCGACGAGTACGTCGGCTCCCGGGAGGCGTACGAGCGGCTGCTCGACGGCTACAACGACTGTCAGGAGACGTTCGAAGACCTCGGCTACGCCGCGTACGAGGAGACCGTGGCGCCGCTGACGTTCCCCGAGACGACCGACAGAGGTGAGCTGCGCGACTCCGAGTTCGCCGACCGGTTCACCGCCGCGGTCGACGCGAGGACCTCGGCGGACGTCGACGCCGAGAAGGGGGCGGACCAGGCGATCCGCGAGTTCAACGGCGCTCGAAAGCGAGCGTTCTTCCGCGAGGACCTGGACGCCTTCGAGGCGTTCGTCGACGAGCGCCTCGACGAGCTCAACGCCCGGCGGGCGGGCGAGGAGCGGTTCCCGGTCGACGGGCTCGCTGGCGAGCCGAACTACCGGCGCGTGGACAACCGCGACCTGCTGCTGGAGGAAGACCGATGAGCGAGCCCACGCCGAACGACGCGCAGCGGGAGCTCATCGAGTCCACGGAGGGGCCGTACCTCGTCGACGCCGGCCCCGGGACCGGGAAGACGTTCGCCGTCACCCGCCGGTACGGGCGGATCGTCGACCGACCGGACGTGGAGCCGGAGGACGTGCTGCTGGCGACGTTCACGCGGAGCGCCGCGACCGAGATGAAAGAGCGGATCGTCGACCACAGCGCGTACGGCTTGCGGGAGCTGGCCGACGCCCCGATCCGGACGTTCCACTCGCACTGCCACGAGATCCTTCAGGAGCACGGGTACGCCGCGCCGACGCACCTCGGCCTCGACGAGCGGATCACGGGCTCGACGCGGATCCTCGAAGACGAGCTGATCGAGGCCGAGCGGTTCCGCGAGTTCTTCGGCGGCTTCCGCGACGACCACCCGGAACACGCAGACTGCTATCGGGCGCTCTCCGCGCCGGACGAACTGCTCGACCTGATCGAGGAGCTCGCGTCGAAGGGGATCTTCCCGACGACCGACGGCTGGTACCGGAACGGCGAGGCGCACCTCGACGGGGACTTCGAGGCGTTCACGGAGCGGTTCGACGAGGCGAATCAACCCCGGAACGACGGCCGGAAACAGTCGAAGCTGCGCGACGACCTGAGCCGGTTCGGTCGGGACAAGACGTACCGCGCGGACGCGCCGTCGAAGTCGACGCTCCGGGGCGGCCGCGGGACGAAGCGGCTCGACGACGACGTGGCGCGGCAGGTCTTCTACGAGGACCGGTCGGACCTCAAGGCGTTCGTTCACGACGTCTACGTCGAGTACCTGCGGTTCGCGCTGCGGCGCAACTACCTATCCTTCAGCTTCCTCCAGCTGTTCGCGTTCGTCCTCCTCTGCGAGGACGAGCGCGCCCGAGAGGCGGCGACGTTCGAGTACGTCATGGTCGACGAGTTCCAGGACACCAGCGAGGTCCAGTTCAAGCTCGCGCTGCTGTTGTCGGGAACTGATAACTTCTGCGTCGTCGGCGACTGGAAGCAGAGCATCTACTCGTTCCAGTACGCGGACGTGCGCAACATCCAGGCGTTCGAAGACCGGTTGGAGCGGTTCGCCGCCGACCTCAACGACGACGCGGACAGGGTCCCGTTCGACGCGCCAGACCCGACCCGGATCGAACTGCGGGAGAACTACCGGTCCACCGAGTCTGTCATCGACCTCTCCGAGCGGGCGATCGTGACGCCGGCGTCGAGCGGCGACGCGGTCGAGACCGATCCCGCCGACGTCGTCGGCCTCTCCTCGAACGCCGCCTTCGACAACACGGTCGTCGAGGGGGTCCGCCACGAGGACGAACACGAGGCCGTCCTCTCGAAGGTACAGGCGATCGTCGGCAGCGACGAGTACGCCGTCGAGGGCGAGGACGGCGAGCCGCGGCCGCCGGAGTACGGGGACGTCGCGGTGTTCACGCGGACGCGGGACTACGGCCGAGAACTGCTCGACGTCGCCGCCGAGTACGACTTCCCGTTGGCCTACGACGGCGGGATCGAGCTGTTCCGGACCGACCCGGCGAAGCTGCTGCTCGCGTGGCTCCGGGTCCTCGACTCGGACGCCGACCGCGGCTGGGCGGTGGTGCTCGAGCGGGCCGGGTACGCGTTCGACGAGATCGATCACGCCTTGGAGACGGGATCGTACCCGACCGAGCCGACGGAATTCCGCGACGAGCTCCGCGAACTGGAGTCGGTCGGCGCGGTGGCGCGCCGCGTCCTCGACCGCTACGGGTACGCGGGCGACGTGGCGGACGTCCTCCTCCACACGGTCCAGTCCGTCCACGACTCGACGACGGCGACCCGCGGCGAACTGATCCGGCACATCGAGCGCGGCGTCGAGACCGGCAGCACCGTCGACGTCCGCGCGACCGCGGGCGACGACGCGGTGACCGTTCAGACGATTCACACCGCGAAGGGGCTGGAGTACCCGATCGTCGTCATGGCGAACATGAACGAGGGGCGCTTCCCGCCGCGGGCCGGCGGGTCGAGCGTGATCGAGTACCGAGACCCGGTCGGCCTCCGACAGCGGAAGATCTACTCGGAGGAGGGCGCTCACCCGCACGTGTACGACAACTGGCGGCACGATGTCATCAGGGGCTGTCTGCCGCGCGAGTACGACGAGGAGCGGCGGCTGCTGTACGTCGCTGTCACGCGGGCGGAGAGCCACGTCGTGTTCGCGGCCGGGGAAGAGCCGAACACGTTCCTCGAAGAGCTCCCGGTCGCCGTCGAGGAGGTCGAACCGGACGTGGAGCCGCTCGACCGCGGCGAGCCAGGCGACGCTGAGCTGCCGTTCGCGGTGACGGCGCCGGACGGACCGATCGGCCACTCTCCGCACTCGCTGATGGACGAGTCGGTGTTCGAGGAGGCCGGAGAGCGCCGGGAGGCCGGGCCTGAGCCCGAACCGGAACCGGAGACGCGGGGGATGGACTTCGGCTCCCGCGTCCACGAGTTCGCGGAGGCGTACGCGCTCGACGACGACGTGACGCCGTCGAACGACCACGAGCGGCGGGTCGTCGAGCTCCTCGACGGCCTATCCGGCGAGAAGCACGTCGAGGAGCCGGTGACGCTCCCGATCGACGTCGACGGCCGCCGCGTCACCGTCTCCGGGATCGTCGACCTCGTCCACGTGACGGCCGACCGGGTCGAGGTGATCGACTACAAGACGGACGCGACGCGGCGCGCGCAGCCGGAGTACAGAAAGCAGCTCAGCGTCTACTCCCACGTCCTCGACGAGTGGTTCCCGGAGAAGGCGGTCGAGACGAGCCTGTTCTACACGAGCGACGGAACGCGCGAACGGGTCGAGCCGCACTCGATCGGGGAGCTGCGCGCGTTCGTTCGCGCGGCCGAGTCGGAGTCCGACTGACCGGGGGTCGGCCGCGTCGGAGTCCGACCGACGGAGTTGGGTTTTTGTCGGTTCCGGCCGGAGAGCGGGCATGCTGGTTTCCCTCGCACCGCCGGCCCGAGTCGGAGCCGCCGGCAGAGACCGTCTCGCGACGCCGGGGGACGACGCGTGAGCGACGACGGCGCGGGCGACGCGGGCGGCGCTGAGAGGTCCGGGGCGCTCGACGCGTTCCGGCGGTTTTTCGCCTTGGAGCGGGACGTCCTCGTCTTATCGGTCGCGATGTTCGCGTTCAGCCTCGGCTTCCAGATGACGAACCGGTACCTCCCGGAGTACATGGTCGCGCTCGGCGCGTCCGGGTTCGTCGTCGGACTGTTCGGCACGTTCGGCAACGTCATCTCGGCGCTGTACCCGTACCCGGGCGGCGCCGTCTCGGATCGGATCGGGTCGCGATACGCGCTGACGCTGTTCGGACTCCTGTCGACGCTCGGCTTCCTCGTCTGGCTGGTCGCGCCCGGGATCGGACAGATCTCCGTCGCCGGGTTCACCGTCGACCCGTGGGTCTGGATCTTCGTCGGCCTCGTCCTCGCGCAGGCGTGGAAGTCGTTCGGCCTCGGCGCGACGTTCGCGGTGGTGAAACAGGCGACGGACCCCTCGCGGCTGGCCGCGGGGTTCGCCAGCACGGAGACGTTCCGGCGGACGGCGTTCCTCGTCGGTCCGGTGCTGGCGGCCCTCCTCATCGGGTTTCGCTCCGAGTTCACCGTGAGCTTCCGGTTCGTCCTCGCGGTCGCCGTGGGCTTCGGCGTCCTCGGCACGGTCGTTCAGCACGTCCTCTACGACGCGGGCGGCGATTCCTTCGGCGACTCGTTCGCGGGGCTCGATCGGATCCGCGAGGACCTGCGGGAGATGCCGGCGCCGCTCCGGCCGCTGCTCGTCGGCGACACGCTCGTCCGGTTCGCGAACGGGATGGTGTACGTGTTCTTCGTCCTCGTCGTCACGCAGTTCTTCGAGGTCGGCCTCGACGCGACCGTCGCGCTCGGCGGGTTCTCCTACGCCGTCGACCTCTCGCCGCAGGCGTTCTTCGGCTACCTCCTCGGCGTCGAGATGCTCGTCGCGCTGCTGATCATGGTTCCCGCATCGAGGCTCGCGGAGCGGGTCGGCCTCAAGCCGGTGGTCGCGGTCGGGTTCGCGGTGTACGCCGTCTTCCCCGTCGTGCTGATCTACGCGCCGACGCTGGCGGGGTCGGCGCTGCCGCTCTGGGCCGTGATGGTCGCCGTGTTCGCGTTCTCGGGGCTCCGGTTCGCCGGGCTGCCGTCGCACAAGGCGCTGATCGTCGGGCCGGCGGAGCGGGGCACCGGGGGACGCGTGACCGGGACGTACTACCTGCTCCGGAACACGATCGTGATCCCGAGCGCGGCGATCGGGGGGTACCTGTGGGACTTCGTCAGCCCCGAGGTCGCGTTCACCGTCGCGGCCGTCGTCGGCGTCGCCGGCACCGGCTACTTCCTCGCGTTCGGCGAGGAGTTCGAGGCGTACGCCTGAACTCGAGTCCGCTCTCAGTCCGCGGGCTCCGGTCGGTCGCCGTCGTCTCCCGGCCCGCGCTGCCGCTCCGGGAGCGGCCCGTCGTACCCCTCCGGGACGTACGGGCAGAGCGGGTCGCTGCCGGTCGGGTCGCCGGTGGCGGCGTAGGCGCGCGACCGGCTCCCGCCGCAGACGTGGCGGAACTCGCAGGCGCCGCACTTCCCGGAGAAGCCGTCGGGGTCGCGGAGCGACTCGAAGAGGTCCGCGTTCCGGTAGACGTCGACGACCGACCGCTCGCGGACGTCGGCGGCCGACTCGGGCAGGAACCCGGACGGGTACACCTGGCCCGTGTGGCTGACGAACGCGAACCCGCGCCCGGCCGTGATCCCGCCCTGTCGCCCGGCGGCGCCGTCGGTCTCGCCCGCCTCCGCCCGCTGGATGCCCACGCGGCGGTAGAAGGGCGCCTCGGTCGTCTTCACGCCGAACCGCTCTTCCTCCGAGACCTCGTGGAGCCACGTCATGGCGTCCTCGGCGCGCTCGGGCGAGACGGGGTCGAGGACGCGGCCGCGACCCACCGGAACGAGGAAGAAGACGCTCCAGAGGACGGCGCCGAGCTCGCGGACGCGGTCGCGGATCGCCGGCAGGTCGTCGACCGTGTCCGCGCAGACGGTGGTGTTGACCTGGAGCGGGATCCCGGCGTCGCGGGCGGCGTGCGCGGCCTCGACCGTGTCCGCGAAGCTCTCCTCGCCGCGGAACGCGTCGTGGCGCTCGCGGGTCGAGCCGTCGAGGCTGAGCGCCATCCGCGCGATCCCGGCGTCGCCGAGGTCGCGGACGCGCTCGGGCGTGAGCGAGCGCGTCCCGCTCGGCGTGATCGTCATCCGAAGGCCGAGGTCCTCGCCGTGCGCGACCAGCTCCGTCAGGTCGTCGCGGGCGAGCGGGTCGCCCCCCGAGAGGACGACCAGCTGCCCGTCGCCGAACGCGGCGGCGTCCTCCAGCAGTCGCTTCCCCTCCGTCGTCGTCAGCTCGTCGGGATGCCGCTGCGGCCGCGCGTCGGCCCGGCAGTGCCGGCACGCGAGCCCGCAGGCCTGCGTGACCTCCCAGACGAGGACCAGCGGCCGCCGGTCCGTGTCGAGGTCGTCGAACATCGCTCACGCCCGCCTACGATCCCGATCCGTTTGGGGTCGTTCCCGAACGTGTTCCCCGGCGGTAGCAGCGAGCGATAGCGGAGGCGTGTATCCGATCGCCGGCCGCGATGCGGCATTTAAATGCTCCTGAAAGGCAACGACAATCCCTTATAAAAGACGATGCGGTCGGCGTCGCCCGCGGCTCTGCCGCCGGCTACAAGAGGCGCGTCGCGCCTCCCTGCGTGCCGACGAGCGCCCGCAGGGCGCGAGTCGCACGCGCGAGGTCGCCGGCGCGTAGTCCGGCGACGAGGCTGGGGAGGCGTGAGGTGCTGTGCGGAGCGGTGCGGGGGGAGACTCAAAGGGGCAGGCGCGAGGAGCTCGGAGGCGACGTAAGGACCGCAGGGAACGAGCGGAGCGAGTGACTGAGGACCGCAGCGAGCGTCCGAGCTCCTCGCGCCTGGGGCTTTGGCGGTGTTCGCCGCCGATACACAGTCGATCATTTATAAGCGAGGAGCTGGGGCTTTGGCGGTGTTCGCCACAGCGGAGTCGTCAATTTATAAGTGAGCACGACGATGCTTCTCGGCCATTTATAAACGATTACGCGGGCGACACGATTCGCCCGTACCCATGATCGGTCAAGGAGAGCTCTCTGTCGCCGGACCGCGCCGAAACCACCGATCGCGATTCCTCAGGTCCCGTTCGCGTCGCCCGCGGCCGGCTCGCCCTCGCCTGCCCGGTCACCCTCGCCTGCCCGGTCGTCGGAAACTGCCTTCTCGCCGTCCGCCGGCCAGATCGCCGTGACGACCGCGTCCGTCGGGTCGGTCTCGACCGCGGCGTGGGCGAACCCGCGGTCCGCTAAGCGTGGGAAGAGGAACTGCGGGGTCCGGTCGTTGTACTGGACCAACACGTCGCGGTCGCCGAGCGCCTCGACGCGTTCGAGCGTCTCGCGCAGCGGCTTCGGCGGCCCGAGGTTCCGCACGTCGAGGGAGACGGTCTCCCCGCTCGTCGGCGCGTCCGTCCGCTCGGCCACCGCCCGTTCGACCGCCGCCTGATCGCCGGGTTCGGAGCTCATGTTCGACGATACGAACCTCATCCCCGGATTGTTTGTGACGAACATGTTCCGACGAGCGCGGAGCCGAAGGTACTTCCACCCCGGTGCCGAACGGGCGCGCATGGCACAGGCACGCCTCCGCGTGGACATCCCGGACGGCCCGTGGGTCGGCGACGTCTCGCGGGAGTTCCCGGACGCGCGGTTCCAGGTGTTGACCGCGACGCCCGAAGACGGCGCGGGGTTCGCGCTGGTCCGGGTCACCGCGGACGACACGGCCCCGATCCTCGACGCGATCGACGACCACGAGACGATCACCCACTCGTCGGTGATGGCCGAGGACGACGGGATGGTCACCGTCCAGGTCGAGGCGCTCGTCCCGCTCCTCCAGACGGTCGCGCGGCGGGCCGGCGTCCCCATCGAGATGCCGGTCGAGATCCGCGACGGCGTCGCCCGCGTCGACGTGACGGGCGACCACGAGCGCGTCGCGAAGTTCGGCGACGCGCTCCGCGACGTGGGCGCGGAGTTCGAGGTGGAGTACGTCCAGCAGCGCGTGAACCCCGGCGGGTCGCTCACGGAGCGCCAGCGCGAGGTCCTCTTCGAGGCGGTCGACCGCGGCTACTACGACGTGCCCCGCGAGTGTACGCTCACCGAGGTGGCCGAGCACGTCGGCATCGCGAAGTCGACCTGTAGCGAGGTGCTCCAGCGCGTCGAGCGCACCATCGTCCGGGAGTTCGTCGACGACCTCCCGCGGCGTCCGATCGACTTCGAGTCGCCCGAGGACGACGGGATCGAGCGGATTCAGTAACGCGGTCGACGAGGAGATTCGGACCGGTCGCCGCGCGCGATCGAACGCCCCTCTTCAGAGCCGGCGGCGACGGACGAGGACTCCCGCGGCGGCGACCGGCACCGCGCACCAACCGACGAGCGACGCCGCGAGCGCGCCCGCCGAGAGCCCCGTCCCGGCGAGGACGGCGGTGAACCCGCCGCCGGCGGTCGTGCCGAGTCCGCTCAGGACGAGCACGCGGAACGCGCTCACCGGGTTCGAGTAGACCAGCGCCGACAGCGCGGCGTCGGGCAGGTCGACGGCCGCGACGACCCCGAGCGCGAGCAGGTCGTGGACCAACACGAACCACACCCACACGAGCAGCGCCGCGCCGAGCGCGTGGGTCTTCTCGCGGGCGACGGTCGACAGCAGCAGCGCGACCGCGAGGAACGCGGCCCCGACGGCGACCGTCCCCCCGAGGAACCCGAGAAACGCGTCGAGCGCGCCGGCGCCGAACTCGCGGACGATCAGGGCGCCGCTGAATCCGAACCCGAGCACCGTCGCGCCCGCCAGCACCGCCAGACGCCCGAGGTAGGTCCCGGCGACGACCTCGCTCCGGCGGACCGGCAGCGAGAACACGACCGCGAGCCACCCCTCCGCCTCGCGGCCGACGATCGCGTCGTAGCCCAGCGCGAGCGCCGCCAGCGGGACGAGGTACGCCGCGAGGCTCGTCAGCGACGCGACGACGCGCTCGGCGCCCGCCGGTCCGACCGCGGAGCCGCTGAACGTGAGGATCACCCCGCCGAACACGACGAACAGCGCGGTCAGCGCGAGCGCCCAGCGGCTCCGGACCGCGAGCCGGTACTCCGTGACGGCGACGACGAAGACGTGTCTGAGCGCGCCGCGCACGCCCCCGGCGGCCGTCTCGGTCTCGGCCGCGGCGGCGGTCGCCGTCGATTCCGAACTGCCGGCGTCGACCTCCGTGCCGCCGTCGAGCGCGTCGACCGCGGCCGCCGCGTCCGGGTGGCCCCCGTCGGGTCGCGTCGCTTCCTCCGTCCCGTCGTCGGACTGCTCGCGCGAGTCGCTCATGGCGCCACCTCCTCGGCGTCCGTCGCCGAACTCGGGGGCGCGTCGTCCCCGACCGCCTCGCGGAACGCCGCCCGGAGGCCGTCGCGCTCGCGACCGGGCCGGGTCGCCGAGTCGCCGTCGCGGTCGGCGACAGCGGCGGCTTCGGCCTCCGCGGCGAGCTCGTCGACGGGCCCGGCCGCGCGCACCCGCCCGTCGTGGAGGACGGCGACGCGGTCGCAGAGCCGCTCGACCTCCCCCAGCACGTGCGAGCAGAACACGACCGTCGCGTCCGTCTCCGTCGTTATCTCCTCGACGATAGCGTGGAACTCGTCGACGCCGCGGGGGTCGAGTCCCGCCGTCGGCTCGTCGAGTATGAGCACGTCGGGGTCCGGGAGCAGCACCGTCGCCAGGCCGAGCCGCCGCCCCATGCCGTTCGAGTAGCCCGAGACGCGGCGGTCGGCCTCGTCCGCGGTCAACCCGACGCGCTCGATCGCCTCGGCGGTCCGGCCGTCCTTCGGCAGGCCGCGGGTCGCGCGGTGGACGCCGAGCACCTCCCGGCCGCTGAGCCCGTCCGGGAACCCGATGTCCTCGGGGAGGTAGCCGACCCGCTCGCGGATCCGTCGGCCGTCTTCCGTCACGTCGATGCCGCCGACGCTGACCGTCCCCGCGTCCGGTCGGTCGTGGCCGACGAGCAGCCGGAACAGCGTCGACTTCCCGGCCCCGTTGGTGCCGACGATCCCGAAGGTCGATCCGCTCGGAATCGACAGCGAGAGCCCGTCGAGGGCGGTCACGTCCCCGTACGCCTTCCGCACGTCGGTCGCGTCGATTCTCATGGTGTGTCCTCCGTGTCCGCGGTTCGGTTCGCGGCGCGCGCGTCGCCGCCGGTCGACTCGCTGCCCGCGCGCCCGCCGCCGCTCCCCGCGTCGCGCGGCTCGTAGGCCCGCCAGTCGTGGTTCGGCTCGACGAGCGGGTGGTGGTCGACGACGCCGGGCGTCTCGATGACCGGGAACGAGCTCTCGGCCAGCCGCACCGCCTCGAACGCCGGGCTGTTCGCGAACGCCGCGGCCTGCGGGTTGTCGGCCACGAGGTTCTCGACGATCCCGATCGGTCGGTGCCGGATCTCGCTCACGCCGTCGCCGTCGCGGTCGGCGACCCGAGCGCCCGACCAGTAGTTGCCGCGCTCGGTGCCGTTCCACGCGACGAGCGAGTTGCGGGCCGTCCGGACCGCGCGCTCGTTGCGGACGAAGCTGTTGCCCGCGACGACCTCGTTCCCGCTCTCCGCGGCGCTGTGGACCCCGATCCCGTTGCGGTAGATCAGGTTGTCGACGAGTCGGTTCCCCTGTGCGTTGTAGAGGTAGAGCCCGTTGCGGTTCGCGACGAGGCGGTTGCCGGCGATCGTCGACTCCTCGATGTCCTTCGCCATGATGCCGTGCCCGCTGGAGCCGTCGTTGCGCAGGGCGGTGTTGTTCCGGACCGTCAGCCCCTCGCTCACCATCAGCGCGTAGCCGACGCCGTTGTCGGCCGCGACGTTGTCGACGAGGCGGTTGTCGTCCGAGTACATGTAGTGGACGCCGTAGCGCGTGTGGCGGATCGTGTTGTTCTCGGCGAGCACGTCCGTCGCCCACGAGAAGTAGATCCCGTCGCGGGTGTGCGTGATCTCGCTGTCGCGGATGACGGTCCCGGTCGTCTCGAACAGGTGGATCCCGTTGCCGCGGTCGGTGACCGGGTACACGTCCTTACGGCCGTCGATCCGCACGTCCTCGATGACGGCCCGGTCGGCGCTGTCGATCCAGATCCCGTACGCCGTGTCTGTGATCCGGACCGACTCGATCCGGGCGCGGTCCCCCGCGACGAAGACGCCGGCGTCCTCGGTGCCGAGGTCGCTGCCGGAGCCGCGGATCCACACGCCCGAGACGGTGACGTTCTCGCCGGAAACCGTGAGCACGCGCCCCTCGCCGCCGCCGTCGATCACGGCGCCGCCCTCGCTCGCGACGATCCGCAGGTCGTCGACGCTCGCGTTCACGCGCTCCTCGAACCGGCCGTCGAGGACGACCGTCTCGCCGGGGTCGGCGGCGTCGATCGCCGCCCCCGCCGACGCGAACGACTCGCCGTCGACCCTCGCGGTCCCGTCGCGGTCGGGCGCGGTCGCGCCGGTCGCGGCGAAGTCGGTGGTGACGTCGAGTCCCGGGGCGGCGGAGGCGTTCGGGGCGACCGCCCCGCTCGCGTCCGCGGCGCCGCCCGCACCCCCTGCGCCCGAACCCCCTACGCCCGCACCGACCACCGGAAGCGCCACGCCGAGCGCGACCGCGACGACGGCGACGGCGCAGGCGGCGGCGAGGAAGCCGACTTCGAGGCGGTCATTCGACATGGTCGTCCCCTCCGAGCTCGCGGTCTCGGTCGGCGACCTCTCCGCCGGTGGCGCGCTCGCGGATTTTTCCGGGAAGCGCACGGGCCAGCGCCGGGAGCTCGCTCACGGTCGCCTCGATGTCCCGCGTCAGGTACGCGGTGGCGAGCAGCAGGACCGCGACGACGGTCATGTACCCGCCGGGGCCGAACCACGCGAAGCCGCTGATGTTGGCCACCTCGTAGGGGCCGAGCAGGGGCGGGGTGAACGGGTCGATCCCGCGGAGCGGCGCGTCCGGATCCAGCGAGTGGCCGGCCTGATAGAGACGGTACTGGATGAACGCGAACATCCCCACGAAGACGGTGATCGTCCCGACGAGCTGGGCGGTGAGCCCGGCCTTCAGCTTGCGGACCGTCGGCGCGAACGCGACGAACGCCCCCGTGAGCGCGAGCCCGACGAACACGACCGGTCCGAGCAGCCACTCGGGGACGTCGATCGCCGCCTCGCTGACGGCGTAGTTCGGGTCGACGAACACCGGGTCGGGGTAGTGGAACCCCGCGTACTTGTTCAGCCCCTGTACCTCGGCGAAGTCGCCGCCCAGACGCGGGTAGGCGTACAGCTCGATGAGCAGCTCCTGACCGGGGTACTGCGGCGCCGTGAGCGTGATCTTCCACACCGGGACCAGCAGCGCGCCGACGAGCAGCGCCGCCGCCGCCAGCGGGAGCGCGCGTCGGATCTCGGTCAACCGCGCGAGCGACGAGCTCATGGCGTTATTCCTCCGGTTTGACGATGAGCCGCGAACGCATCTCCAAGTGCAGCGCGCTGCAGAAGTGCGCGCAGTAGATCCAGTAGACGCCGGGCTCGTCCGCCGTGAACGTCGCCTTGCGCGTCTCCTGCGGCGCGACCCGCATGTGGACGTCGTGGTTCGGGATCGCCACCGAGTGGAGCATGTCGCTCGTGGTCTCGATGTTCGTCACCTGCATCTCCACCTCGTCTCCCTCCCGGACGACCATCTCCTGGAACCCGTAGTGGTTCCGGGTGGAGTACATCTCGATCTCGACGCGGTCGTCGCCGACCCGCTCCATCGACGACTCGCCCTCGGCGGTGTGGCTGAGTTCGAGGTCCTCGGGGTCGTACACCTCCTTCGGGTTGATCTTCGACTTGTGACAGATCGACGCGTCGTGGGGCTCGGCCTGCGCCGGCGAGTCCTTCACCAGCTGCATCCCCTCCTCGTCGTCGCCGATGTAGATCAGCTGGTCGTTCTCCGGATGTTGCGGGCCGACCGGGAGGAACCGGTCCTTCGAGAGCTTGTTCAGCGAGACGAGCCAGTCGCCCGCGGGGTTCTCCGTGTACGACTCCGAGGCGATGAGGTGACCGGGGTTGTAGTGGACATCGATCTTCTCGATCACCGGGCTCTCGGAGCGGTTCTCGGCCTCGACGGCCTCCTCGATGTCCCACTTGACGACCTGCGAGTCGATGAACAGGGTCGTGTACGCGTGGCCGCGGCCGTCGTAGGCGGTGTGGAGCGGGCCGAGCCCGAGCTTCGGCTGCCCGACGATGGCGTCGGCGGGGTCGTCGACCTCGTCGATCTTGTCGATGTCGATCACCGACGCGGTGGGGTCGAGCTTCCCGCTGACGATCACGTACTCGTTGTCCGGGGTGACGCTGACTCCGTGCGGGCTCTTCGGCGTCGGGATGTAGTGGACGATCGGGTCGTCGCCCTGGTTGAGCGGGCTGTCCTTCCGCCCGTCGACGACCGGGACCTCGTTGATGGTCTCGTAGTTCCCGGCCTCGACGGCCGCCTCGATCCGCGGGATGTCGAACGCCTTCACGTCGTCGCGGTCGGCGCGGGTCATCCCGGACTCCGTGGCCGCCTCCTCGGTGTTGTACGCGCTCGTGAAGAAGTACCGGCCCTCCTTGCTCCCGTCGCCGTTGTCCATGTTGCCGTCGATGAGGACCTCCCACTCGACGTTCATCGACTCGGGGTCGATGGCGGCGAGGACGGAGCCGTAGGAGTCGGGGTCTTCGAGGTCGCCGGTCCCGTCGTTGGGGATCGGCGTCCGGAACTCGCCGACGCCGAAGATGAGGTCGGTGTCGGGCAGCTGCGCGCAGGCGCCGTGGGTCCCCTGCTGGTTCGGGATGTTGACGATGGCGTCCGTCTCGAAGTACGTCAGGTCGATCCGGGCCATCCGGCCGTTCGCCTTGTCGTTGACGTACGCGAACCGGCCGTCGTAGTCGCCGTCGGTCTGACTGATCCGCGGGTGGTGGGTGTCGCCCCACGTGTAGCCGCCGGCGTCCTCGAGCATCTGTTCGCTCTCGTCGTCGAAGCCGTAGCCGCGCGAGGCGTCCCGGTTGAACACCGGGATGCGGATGAGCTCGCGCATCGACGGGAGCCCGTACACGCGAACGTCGCCCGCCTGCCCGCCGGAGAGGATCGCGTAGTACTCGTCGTGTTCGCCCGGCGGCACGGAGTTGTCGACGCCGCTCGTCGAGGCCGTCCCCTGGACGTCGTCCTCGCTCAGCAGGCTGGTACAGCCCGCCAGCCCGCTGAGTCCGCCCGCCGCTGCGCCGGCCTTCATGAAGTCGCGGCGACGGACCCCGGGGAGCATCGAGTCGAACCCGTCAGTCGAGTCCGTCGTCTGTTCGCCCGATTCTCCCGCGTCCGTGGACCGCTGTGTGTCGTTCGACATGGGTGGATCCGCGAGCGGCGATTCCCTCGCGACAGGCGGACGTTGCGGGCTGCCGTATATAGCCCCTCAAGCGGCTTGCTGCGCGGCTGGAAGGGCGCGAACACGTTCGGCGATCGCCCCCCGCGTTCCGACGATGTGAGAACGCGGCCCGTTCGCTGCTCGAAACCCCGGTCAGAAAAAGTCCGGTTCCGCCGCGCCCGCGTCCCGGGCGCGGTTCGTCCGATTCCGCGTCGATGCTCCGCGCGGTTCGGCTCCGTCGCGGCGTCAGCGAACGACGACGGCCCCTTTCATGCCGACCGAGGAGTGGGGCGTGCATTCGTAGTTGAACGTCCCCGTCTCCTCGAAGGTGTACTCGAAGGTGTGTCCCCCTTCGGAGACGGTCTCGCTCTCGAACGCGCCCGAATCGGCGGAGACGTTGTGGCCGCCGCCCTGTCCGGTCCACTCCCAGACGACGGTCGTGCCGGCGCTCACGGCCACCGCGGCCGGGCCGAACGAGAGGCCGTCGCCCGCACCGACGTCGACGGTGACCTCGTCCTGCCCGGTGGCGTCGACGGTCTGCTCGTAGTTGTTCGCGCCCTCCAGCCAGCCGCCGTAATCGGGCTCCTCACTGAGGTACTGCGTGTCGCCGCCGCTTCCGCCGCCGTCGGAGCCGTCCGAGCCGCCTCCGCCGTCACCGCCGTCGGAGCCGTCGCTTCCGCCGGAGCCGTCCGAACCGTCGCCGCCGTCACCGCCGCCGGAACACCCGGCGAGCAGGAGCGTCGCGCCCGCGGCGGTCGTCGCCTGTACGAACCGTCGTCGATCGAGTGTCGTGTCGTCCGTCATGTGGTCGGTCGTTGGTGGGTAGTAGTTGTAACGCCCCGTGCGCTGCCCAGTCGCGCGGGAATTCCGACGAACATGTTCGCCAACCGGTCCCGAACCCGGTCCGTCCGCCGTTCCGTCGCGCTCAATCTACCGTTCCCCCCGCGGCGCCAGCACGATCAGCGCGGTGGCGTCCTCGCGCGCGGTCGGCTCCACGCTCCGCTCGCCGTCGAACCGGAGCAGCTCCCCGGCCTCGACGCGATGGTTCTCGCCGTCGAGCGCGACGTCGAACGCACCCTCCAGCGCGTGGAACAGGACCGTCCTGTCCGGGTGGTCGTGTTCCGCGACGCCCTCGCCGGCCGCCAGCGAGAGCCGGACGGTCTTCGGCTCCGCGCCCGGGAACACGGACGCGTGCGGCTCGTCGTCGAGGTCGCCGAGCCGGACCGCCTCCGGTTCGCCACCGGACTCAGCCTTCGGCAGTTCGGCGACGAACCGCTCCGGCCCCTCGCGCTCGACCGCGTACGCCTCGTCGTCGAACGCGGGGACCTCGGCCGACAGCTCGTAGTAGAGCGGCTTCGGGTCGTGGTCGTTGACTATCGTGAGCGACTCGCCGGGGTCCAGGTCGGCGAACGCGTCGTGGATCCGGTCGTGTCGCTCGTTCGGCGGTATCTCTCTGACGTCGAGTTCGGACATCGCCTCACCCTCGACGCTACACCCCCATGTCGGGCGGCGCGAACACGTTCGGGACCGGGGGGCGACGCGGGCCGCTCGGCGACCCCGACACCTCAGCCGTCGCCGAGCAGTCCCTCGATCCGATCGCCGATCCGGTCCATCGTCGCGTCCGAGAGGCCGTGGCCGTCGCCCGTGTCGATCCGACACTCGACCGCCGCGTCCGCGCGCGCGAAGACGCGAGCGGTCGCCCGGCCGCGCCCCGGCGCGAGGGGAAGGGCGCTCTCCGTACCCTCGCGGGCGCCCTGCCCCTCGGCGGGCGCGCCGGCCTCCTCCCTCCTCCTTCCCTTCACTT
>NZ_JBZVGZ010000035.1:0-28966 GCF_058630335.1 Halorubrum sp. SD41 | reverse complement strand
CAGAGGGACCGAAGGTCCCTCGCTGGACGCGGTGAGCGCTCGGAGAGCGCGAACCGCGAGGCTGGGGAGGTGTGAGGCTGCGGTGCCGTGCGGGGCGGGACTCAAAGGGGCAGCCGGGAGGACGAAGACGCGCGACGCAAGGACCACAGGGAGGGAGCGATAGCGACCGACCGAGGACCACAGCGAGCGCATCGAGTCCTCCCGGCTGGGGCTTTGAAGCCGTTTGTGGTCGATCGCCAAAGCAGAAACTGCTGACGAGTGGCTCACATCGTTCGCTTTCGCATGGAACCAGCTTATCTGAACACTACGCCGCTCGCTCGGGAGCGACCCCGCCTCAGAAGAAGAGCCACAACACGAGCAGCACGTACAGCGTCACGAGCGAGATGAGCGTCAGCCGGATGAGGATGTTGACGCTGAACACGAGCCCGTTGTAGTCGTTCTTCAGCAGCTTCACCGGCTCCGTGCGGCGGCTCTCGAACCCGACCGTCGCGGGCGCGACGTCGTCGACGGCGCGGTCGACCGCGCGCTCGATGGCGTCGGTGTCGGACTCGCGCATGTTCGCCAGCTCGTGGATCGACGCGTGGGTGTCCGTCGAGAAGGGGATCACGGCGTCGAACTCGTCGCGGTACGCGTCGGCGGTCGCCCGCACGTCCGGGGTGAGCCCGTTCGTGTCGACGCCGATCCAGAGCACTTCTTGGTCGCCGACGGACTCGACCATCGCCAGGGCATCCTGCCCGGTCCGCGTCAGGGCGAACCCGGCGGCGTAGTCGTCGGCGAGTTCAGCGTCGGCGAGCCGATCGCGGAAGTCGTCGAACGCGCGCTTGAGGCGGTCGGCCTCGGCGGAGCCGTACTGGATCTCGGCGTCGGGGCCGTTCTGGATGTCGTGTCTGTGCTGGTCGATCAAAAGCACGTCGTCGTGGTCGACGTCGCGCATGAACACGCCGGTGTCGTAGTCGTCGATCCCCTCGCCGTGGAGGACGATCACCTCCTTGTCGCCGATTCGACGGCCGTGGAATCGCACGTCCGCGTACCCCTCTCGGTCGCCGTACGACTCCGTGACGAGCCGCGACGCGCGCTCGGTCAGCTCCGGCTCGGCGACCGCGTCGAGGATCCGCTCCGCGTCCGCCGGGTTCGACAGGTCCTCCTTGTGGGTACACGGGACGTGGAAGAAGAACCCGGCGTCGCCGTCCGAGGCCGCGCCGGTCCCGCCGTCGATCGCAGCGGCCTCGGTACCGCCGTCGGCGGCGGCCGCGGCCCCGGAGGGGTCGCGCCCCGCGACGTCCCCTCGACCCCCGTTCAGCGCGTCGATCAGGTTCCCGCTCAGCTGACCGCCGCCGAACCCCCCGAGCGGGCCGGGGTGGACCCACGGGGCCGCGACCGTGAGGCGGCTCCCGTTGTCGACGGCGAACGTCTCCACGGACGGTCGGGCCTCGACGCCCAGGTCGAGCGACTCGCGGTCGTTCCGGAGCAGTCCGGAGGTGAGCGCGAACGCCGAGACGTCGGTGTTGCTCTTGATCAGGTAGTCGACGACGAGGAGGACCAAGACGAGGAACCCCGCCGCGATGAGCAGCGAGGCGAACGCGAACACGTGACGGTACGTCGAGAACCCGAACTCGCTGCCGCCCAGCGCGTAGAACGCCGCGATGAGCAGTCCCGGCTCGACCAGCGAGGCGAGCAGGATCCGGTCGGAGCGGTCGATGCCCGTCGAGACGACGAGCACTAAGATGTTGACCAGGTACAGCGTGATGAAGCTCAGCCAGATGATACTCCAGGCGTTCCCGACGTTGTTCGCGCCGGTGAGCACCAGCGCGTACACGAACAGGACGAACTGCGAGGTGAGCGCGAGGAAGTAGCTCCACGGCCGCGGGTAGCCGTCGAGGACGCGGGGGAACAGCTCCGCGGCGACGACGAACGGAACTAAGAAGATGAGGGCGGCCACCGGCACGATCCGAGACGGGTCCGGCGCGAACGGCGTGAAGAGCCAGATTCCGCCGAACGTGCCGACGGCGTACACGGCGCTGAGCACGACGAGCGCGGCCGCCTGAACCCTGAGGGGTGGGACCGAAAAAATGAACCGCTGGAAGGCGTCGACGTTGTCCGCGCCCATCTACGCGGTCACCCCGTATATCGATTCGAGCTCGTCTATCGTCTGTTCCACCGAGAACTGCTGGACGGCCGCGCGGGTGTCCCTGTCGCCGTCGAGGCAGTCGCGGACCGCGCGCTCCATGTCGTCGAGGTCGCCGAGCGCGAAGCGGGCCCCGTTCTCGGGGCCGATCGTCTCGTCGAACGGCGCCACGTCCGCGGCGGCCACCGGGGTGCCGCAGGCGTTCGCCTCCAGCGTCGAGAGGCCGAGCGTGTCGCAGGTCGACGCCGTGACGAAGACGTCGAGCGCGGCGTAGAAGTCGGGGAGTTCCTCCCGTGGGAGGAAGTCGTGGAACCGGACGTTCGCGGGCGCGTCGGCCTCCAACTCCGCGCGGACAGGTCCCTCGCCGACGAGTTCGAACCGGACCTCGGGCAGCCGCTCGGCGAGCCGGAGCGTCTCGTCGACGTTCTTCTTGTGCGTCATCCGGCCGCTGTACCCGACCACGGGCGCGTCCGCCGCGGTCGGACCGCCGTCGGTCGCCAGCGCGGCGACGCGGCCGTTCTCGCTCGGCCGGAACCGGTCCATCTCGATGCCGACCGGGAGCCGAACCGGGTCCACGTCGCGGCGGATCCGTGAGGTCGAGGCCGTGACGCAGTCGAACGCTCTCAGGAATCGGTTCTCGTAGGCCACGTACGCCCGACCGGCGAGCGCGGCGAGCCGCTCCGACTTGAGCCCCTGGACGAAGTAGTCCTCGATCGGAGTGTGGTGGGTGTACACCGACGTCGCGCCGTGCCGCTTCGCGTACCGAAGCCCCATCAGGCCGGTCGACGCCGGGCCGTGACAGTGGACGACGTCGAGGTCGGGGAGCGTCGACAGGCGGCGGTAGGTCGGGAGGCGGTACTGTCGGTAGAAGGGGTTCGGCAGCGACGGGACCGGTATCTCGCGCTCGTCGGGCTCGTGGCTGCTCTCCGGGTACACGACGTACACGTCGTGGCCCCGGGACTCGAGGCGGTCGCGCCACGCCTGAATGGTGTAGGTGACGCCGTCGATCCCGGGGAAGTAGCTGTCGGTGAAGAAGCCGATGTTCATGGTCGCCGTCGTGGGTGGAGGGGTCGCGTCCGGCCGCGGCGGCCGACGTCGCGGTCGGAGGGGCGCGCGTCGGTCGCGGCGTCGCCACGGCCGGCGGCTCGGTCCGGTCGGTGGCCGCCCGCGACGACAGGTGCTACCGGTACCACTGTTGGTCGCGAGGTTCTCCACCTGACCGCTTCAACATTTTCATTTCCCGATGCGACGGGGACGCCGCGACCCCGACCGCGCTCGGACCCCGTCCGCTTAATCCCCGGCCGCGCGTACTGCCGGCCATGATCACGACCGACCGCATGGCGGCCGTCGACGCCAACGCGGCCGCGCTCGGCGTGCCACGAAAGCAGCTGATGGAGTCGTCCGGCAACGCGGTCGCCCGCGAGGTGCGAGCCGCCGCGGATCCCGGCGCGACCGTCGCGCTCGTCTGCGGGCGCGGGAACAACGGGGGGGACGCCCTCGTCGCGGCGCGGTTCCTCGGCGGGTACGACGTCGCGGTTCACCTGCTCGGCCGCCCCGAGACGATCCGGACCGACATCGCTCGGGAGAACTGGGACGCGCTCGAAAACGCCGAGATCCCGAGAGAGGCCGTCTCGGACTCGCGCCAGTTCGATCTCGGCGGGCCCGACGGCGACGACCTGGACGTGGTCGTCGACGCGATGCTCGGCTCCGGGGTCTCGGGCGGCCTCCGCGAACCGGAACGGACCGCGGCCGCCGCGATCAACGCGAGCGACGCGACGGTGATCGCGGTCGACGTCCCCTCCGGGATCGACGCCGACACGGGCGACCCGACCGGTAGCCCGGAGTCCGATCCGACCCCCGTCGACGCCGACCGCGTCGTGACGTTCCACGACGCGAAGCCCGGGCTAGCCGCGCTCGACGCCGAGATCACGGTCGCCGACATCGGAATTCCGGCCGCCGCGGAGCGCTTCACCGGGCCCGGCGACCTGCTCGGGCTCGACCGCGACCCGGACTCGCACAAGGGGGACAACGGCGAGGTACTGGTGGTCGGCGGGGGACCCTACACCGGCGCGCCGACGCTGTCCGCGCTCGCCGCGCTCCGCGCCGGGGCCGACCTCGTCCGCGTGGCGTGCCCCGAGTCCGTCGCCGACGCGGTCCAGGGGTTCTCGCCGAACCTCATCGTCCGCGCGCTGCCCGGCGACCGCGTCGGGCCCGCCCACGTCGAGCGGGTCACGTCGCTCGCGGCCGGGAACGACGTCGTCGTCCTCGGTCCCGGACTGGGAGACGGCGACGGCACCGAGGCGTTCGTCCGCGAGTTCCTGACGGCGTTCGAGGGGCGCGCGGTCGTCGACGCGGACGCGCTCCGGGTCGTCCCCGAGGTCGACACCGACGCCGACCTGATCTGTACGCCGCATCAGGGCGAACTCGTCGGGATGGGCGGCGAGACCGCGGCGGACCCCGACGAGCGCGCGGAACTGGTCCGCGAGTTCGCCGCCGAGGCGGGTCACACGCTGCTCGTGAAGGGCGCCGTCGACGTGGTCGCCGACGGCGACGACGCGCGGCTGAACCGCACCGGCAACCCCGGAATGACCGTCGGCGGGACGGGAGACGTGCTAGCGGGGACGGTCGGCGCGCTGGCGGCCGTGACGGAGCCGTTTCACGCGGCCGCGGTCGGCGCGTACGTCGTCGGGCGCGCGGGCGACGCCGCCGCGGCGGCGAACGGAGCCGGACTGGTGGCGACGGACTTACCCGACCGGCTGCCGGAGGCGATGCGTGATGAGTGAGGACGAAGGCGGCGGGTCCGGAGGCGGAGAGAGAGCCGAGTCCGCGGCCGGGAGCGCGGACGCGCTGACCCACACCGACGACGCGGGCGACGTCCAGATGGTCGACGTCGGCGCGAAGCCCGACAGCAGCCGACGCGCGGTCGCCCGCGGCGAGATCCGGCTGACGCCGGAGACGGTCGCCGCGGTCGAGGCCGACGCGGTCGAGAAGGGCGACGTGCTCGCGACCGCCCGGATCGGCGCGGTTCAGGCGGTCAAACACACCTGGGAGACGATCCCGATGTGCCACCAGATCCCGATCACGAACGTCGACACCGACTTTTCGGTCGGCGACGACCGGATCGGACTGACGGTCGCGGTCGAGACCACCGGGAAGACTGGCTGCGAGATGGAAGCGCTGGAAGGCGTCACGACGGGGCTCAACACCGTCTGGGACATGGTGAAGGCCGCCGAGAAGGACGCGGACGGGGGGTATCCGGACACGCGAATTTCGGACGTCGAGGTCGTCGAGAAGCGGAAGGAGACGCTCGGGGAGTAGGTCCGCGGTCGCCCCGGCCCGACGCGGCCTCCCGATCAGAACAGCCCGGTCACCTCGCCGTCGGCGTCGACGTCGATGTCCTCGGCGGCCGGCTCGGCGGGGAGCCCCGGCATCGTCATCACGTCGGCGGTCTTCGCCACGACGAAGCCGGCGCCGGCCGAGGGCGTCACCTCGCGGACGGTGAGCGTCCACCCCTCGGGGACGCCGGTGAGCGCGGCGTCGTCGGACAGCGAGTACGGCGTCTTCGAGATACAGACCGGTAGGTCGCCGTGCCCCCACCGCTCGACGCGCTCGACGTCGTCGGCGGCGCCGTCGACGTACTCGACGCCCGCGGCGCCGTACACCTCGCGAGCGACGGTCTCGATCTTCTCGCGAATCGGCGCGTCGACATCGTACAGCGGCGAGAACGACCCCGTCCCGGCACGCTCGCGGACGAGCTCGGCGAGGTCGGTCGCGCCCGCGCCGCCGTCGCGGTAGGCGGTCGAGCGCGCGACCGGGATCCCGCGGTCCGCGATCGCCTCCTCCAGCGCCGCCAGTTCGGCCTCCGTGTCGTCAGCGAACACGTTGATCGCGGCGACCGTCGGGACCCCGAACGACTCGGCGATCGAGACGTGTTTCGCGACGTTGTCGACGCCGGCCCGGACCGCGTCGGGGTCCGGTGAACCGAGCGCGTCGAAGTCCGTCGGCCACATCTCCAGCCCGTGGCGCTTCGCGCCGCGGACGGTGGCGACGACGACCGCGACGTCGGGGACCATCCCCTCTCTCGCGACGATGTCGCCGAACTTCTCCGCGCCGAGGTCCGCGCCGAAGCCGGCCTCGGTGACGAGGTAGTCGGCGAGCGCGGCGCCGACCCGGTCCGCGACGAGCGTGTTCGTCCCGTGCGCGATGTTCGCGAAGGGGCCGCCGTGGACGAACGCCGGGACGCCCTCGACCGTCTGGACGAGGTTCGGGCGGAAGGCGTCGCGGAGCAGCGCGGCCGCGGCGCCGGTCACACCCAGATCGTCGGGCGTCACCGGCTCGCCGTCAGCGTCGGCCGCGAGGACGATGCGGCCGATTCGGGCTTTTAAATCCTCCAGGTCGGACGCGAGCCCGAGGACCGCCATCAGCTCCGAGGCGGCGGTGATGACGAACTCGTCCTCGCGCGGGACGCCGCCGGTCGCCCCGCCGAGGCCGACGACCGTCTCGCGGAGCGCGCGGTCGTTGACGTCGAGCGCGCGCGGCCAGTGGACCCGCCGCGCGTCGACCTCCGCGTCGTCTCCCTGATGGAGGCGGTTGTCGAGCGCGGCCGCGAGGAGGTTGTGCGCCGACGTCAGCGCGTGGATGTCGCCGGTGAAGTGGAGGTTGATCGCCTCCATCGGCAACACCTGCGAGTAGCCGCCGCCGGCCGCGCCGCCCTTGATCCCGAAGACGGGGCCGAGCGACGGCTCGCGCACGGCGACCGCGGTCCGCTCGCCCAGCGCGGCGAGGCCCTGGCCGAGCCCCACGGAGGTGACCGTCTTCCCCTCCCCCTTCGGGGTGGGCGACATGCCGGTCACGAGGACGGTCGTCCCGTCGGCTTCAGCCGGTCCGTCGGCCGTCCCCGTCTCACTACTGACGGCCTCGCGCACCGCCGCGTGCGTGAGCCTCGCGACGCCCTCGCCGCGGCGCTCGACGTCGTCGGGGGAGAGCCCCAGATCGGCTGCGACGTCCTCGATCGGGCGGGGATCGGTCGCTCGCGCGACGGCGAGGTCGGATTCCGGTACGCCGGTCGCGTCGCTCGCGGAACCTGTTGGCGCCATACCGGCACTTCTCAGGCGGCTCCCATGAGCGTTGCTCGGTCCTTGGTGACTAGCCTCACCGATCGAGGAACGGCGGGATCACGACCTCGGCGGGCTTCTCGTCGCCGCGCACGACGACGCTCACCTCGGTGCCGGCGTCGGCGTACGACTCGTGGAGGTAGCCTAAGCCGATCGGCTCGTCGAGCGTGGGGCTCATCGTCCCCGACGTGAGCTTCCCGACGCGGGTGAGGTCGCCGTCGGTGACCGCGTAGCCGCCGCGCGGGACGCCGCGCTCCAAGAGGCGGACCCCGACGAACTTCTCGTCGACGCCCTGCTCCTTCTGGGCCTCCAAGGCGTCGCGCCCGACGAACTCCGTGTCGAGCTTCACGACGAACCCGATCCGCGCCTCGTAGGGCGTTCTGGGTTCGTCCTCGGGGTCGAAGTCCTGCCCGGACAGGAGATAGCCCATCTCGGTGCGGAGCGTGTCGCGCGCGCCGAGCCCGCACGGCTGCGCCTCGCGCGGCCCGTCGACGAACGCCGCCCAGACGGCCTCGGCGGCGTCGGCGGGACACATCACCTCGAAGCCGTCCTCGCCGGTGTAGCCGGTGCGCGCGACCCAGCTCTCCGTCTCCGCCACGGCCGCCGCCGTCGCCTCGAACTTCGAGAGGTCGACGACGCGGTCGCGGGGCGTGGCCTCGTCGAGGGCGTCGGCCGCGTCGGGGCCCTGGACCGCGAGCATCGCCCAGTCGTCGGTGGCGTTCGCGACGGTCGCGTCGAGGCCCCACTCGTCGCGGTGGGCGGTCCAGCGGTCCTCCATCTGCTCGTCGTGGCCCGCGTTCGGCACGAAGAGGTACGCGGGGTCGCCGCTCGGCGCGTCGAGGTCGCCGTCGTGGGTGGCTTCGAGGTCAGCGAGCGACGCGGCCGCCTCGCCGGCCGCGGTGCCGTCGGGGAGCCGGTAGACGACCGTGTCGTCGAGCATCACGCCCTCCTCGTTCGTGACCGCGGCGTACTGGGAGTCGCCGGGGTCGAGCGAGGTCACGTCGTTGGTCGTGAGTCGGTCCATCAGCTCTGTCGCGTCCGGGCCGCTCACCTCGATCTCGCCCATGTGGGAGACGTCGAAGACGCCGACCGACTCGCGGACCGCGGCGTGTTCCGTCTGGATCGAGTCGAACTCGACCGGCATCTGCCAGCCGCCGAAGTCGGTGAACTTGGCGCCGCGCGCGTCGTGAGCGTCGTGGAGCGGAGGGAGGCGATCGGACATACTCGCACCTCATCGGGACGAGCCTAAGGTGTTGTGCCATCGGCGGTCCGCTCGGCGGCGGTCGGTATCGTTTGCGGTCGCGATGGGTCCGCGGTCGCGCCCCGGAGGACGGACCGACTCGGCCGACAGCCTCAAGCGGTCGCCGACCTCTCAACCGGGCGTGAGCAGCCGTCGCCCCGATCGCACCGGCCTCGTCGCGCCCGCCGTCGCGGTCCTCCTGATCGCCGTCCTCGTCGGCGCGCTCGTCGGGACGTGGCCGCCGTTCGTCGCCGTCGAGAGCGGCAGCATGGCGCCCGGCGTCGAGCGCGGCGACCTCGTCGTCGTCACGGCGGCCGACCGCGCGCCGTGGGGCGACCTCTCGACCGCCGCCGACCCGGACGCGCCGACGCGGCTCGGCGGGACGGGCGACGTCGTCGTCTACACCGTTCCGGGCGCCGGCGGGAGACCGGTGTTCCACCGCCTCGCGTTCCCCGTCGAGGCCGGGGAGGACTGGACGGAGCGGGCGGATCCGGAGCTCCTCGCGGGCGACTGCGACGAGCTCGCGACCTGCCCCGCGCCGTACGACGGGTACGTAACCTACGGCGACGCGAACGAGCTGTACGACCAGAGCGCCGGTATCGCGCCGGTCGTCCCCGACGAGTGGATCGTCGGCAAGGCGCTGTTCGCGGTGCCGAACCTCGGCTGGATCCGGGTGTGGGTCGACGCGGCGACCGCGCGGTACGGCGGGGTCGCGACCGGCGTCGTCCTCGTGGGCGGCGCGGGACTGGCCGGTGGGATCGGGGCGCTGCTTCTGGGGCGGTTTCGGCCCAGTAGAAGACAGTGAGCCGGTCCGGTCGGAGCGAGACAGTATTTAAATGGAGGCAAAGTGGCGGTACCGGTGACTTATAAAGGCGGTGTGGTCGGCGCGCGCCTCCGAGCGCCCGACAGGGCGCGAGGAGCGCGTGCGAGGGACGCCGCGAGCGACCGGAGGGAGCGAGCGGCGAGGCTGGGGAGGTGTGAGGCTGCTGTGCGGGGCGGGACTCAAAGGGGCAGCCGGGAGGCGGGCGCAGGCGACGTAAGCACTGGAGGGAGCGAACGGAGTGAGCGACCGAAGCGCGCAGCGAGCGTGCGCCCGCCTCCCGGCTGGGGCTTTGGAGGAGTTCGACGCCCAGTTCTCGTTCATTTATAAACAGCCACCGCCGACACCGTGTTTCGATCCTTATCGCGTCGAGGCCGATTCAGTACCCGCTTCGTCGCTTCCGCCGTCGGCCGGTTCGTTCTCGTCGCCGTCGAGGGTCACGGAGCCGTTGGCGGCGTTCCGAAGGGCGTCCGAGCGCCCGAACTCGCCGGGCGCGATGGCGAGCGTCCGGATCCCGTAGCCGTTCGCGGTCTCGACGACCGGCTTGAAGTCCGTGTCGCGGGAGGCGATCGCGAGGGTGTCCATCCGGCCTTCGGCCGCGAATCGCGCGGCGTCGACCGCGAGCTTCACGTCCACGTCGCCGCTCGTGATCACGACCTCGAAGCCGCGCGCCTCCGCGGCCTGAATCAGCCCCGGCGTCGCGTGCTCGTCGAGGTACAGGCGGGTCGTCACCAGCGAGCCCTCCGCCTCGCCGGCCCGCCGCACGTCGTCGAGGTCGACGTCGAACTCCTCGCGCAACACGTTCGGGCCGTCGACGAACAGCGCCACGCCGCCGGCGTCGACGTCCGTCACGCCGTCCGGTCCGACCCCGTCTTCCGGTCGGATCTCGTCGTCTGCGCTCGGCTCGGCGTCAGCGGTCGGCTCGCCATCCACGTTCGGCTCGCTCTCCGGCCCGTCGCCTCGGTCCATGGCCGGCCTTCGCCGTCGCCGGAGATAGGTATGGTGATTCCGCTCAACGGCGGGTCGCGGCGCCGCCCGATCGTTTCGGAACTTCAAGCCCTTATATCCGTATTACGACTTCGGTCACGACCGTAGTGAATATACGGAGATTTGAAGTAGGGTGTCCAGCAATAACGGGATAAGATGTCACAATCGAACGCGTACACCGTCATTTCCGCACAGAACGATCACGAATGTACCACTGTACGTGCCCATCCCCGCAACGAGACGTTCCACGTCGTCGAGTACGCCGACGAGGACGCCCGCGAGCGCGTCGCTGACCTGCCGGTGGGTTCGGTCGTGAAGATGGAGCTGTCGCGCGCCGGCCGCCGCAGCAACGTCTGGCGCGCCGAGTCGGTCAATACCGCACAGACCGACGGCGGGACGAGCGGGGCGTAATCCGAGTGGCTCCTAGCGCGAAATTCCGGATTTATTGATATTCTCTATTATAAGCGATCGACTGCGCTACGGAGAACACCTCCAAAGCCCCAGTCGCGAGGCGGGCGCACGCTCGCTGCGCTCCTCAGTCGCTCGTTTCACTCGCTCCTTCCGGTGCTTACGTCGCCTGCGCCCGCCTCGCGACTGCCCCTTTGAGTCCCGCCCCCAACAGCACCGCAGCCTCACACCTCCCCAGCCTCGTCGGCCTCCCTCCGGTCGGCCGACTCCCTCGCGCGTGCTCCTCGCGGCCTTCGGCCGCTCGTCGGCACGCGCCACCGCACATATAAATCCAAAAAGCAGCTGCTCGTCTCCTTTATAAGTCTCGCGTGAGCCGCGGGTTCGTCACCGCGCCGTCCGCGGCGGACGCGAAGTCGCGGCCGTACTTCGCGAGGATGCCGCCCTCGTAGGGCGGCTCGGGCGCGTCCCACGCCTCGCGGCGCTCGTCGAGCTCCTCGTCGGTGAGGTCCACCGTCAGGTCGCGTTCGGGGATGTCGACCGTGACGTGGTCGCCGTCCTCGATGAGCCCGATCGGGCCGCCGACGGCGGCCTCGGGCGCGACGTGGCCGATCATCGGGCCGCGGGTGGCGCCCGAGAACCGGCCGTCGGTGAGCAGCGCCACGTCGTCCTCGTGGCCCGCGCCCACGACGGCGGCGGTGACGCCGAGCATCTCGCGCATCCCGGGGCCGCCGCGGGGGCCCTCGTTGCGGATGACGATCACGTCGCCGGACTCGATGCCGCCCGACTGGACGTACTCCATCGCGTCCTCCTCGTTCTCGAACACGCGGGCGGGCCCCTCGTGGTAGAACTCGTCGTCGCCGGTCACCTTCAGCACCGAGCCGTCCGGCGCGAGGTTCCCGTCGAGAATCTTGATCGCGCCCTCCTCCTCCTTCGGCTCGTCGACCGTGTAGAGGAAGTCGGCCTCGATCTCGTCGTCGGCCGGCAGGTCGCCCCGCTCCTCCAGCTCGGCGATCTCCTCGGCGAGCGTCCGGCCCGTCACCGTCATCGCGTCGCCATGGAGCAGGTCGGCCTCCAGCAGGCGCCGGAGGACGACAGGCACGCCGCCGACCTCGTGGAGGTCGTTCATCACGCGGCTCCCGCCGGGCTGGAGGTCCGCGATCTTCGGCGTGCGCCGCGAGATCTCGTCGAAGTCCTCGATCGAGAGGTCCACGTCCGCCTCGCCCGCGAGCGCGAGCAGGTGGAGCACCGCGTTCGTCGAGCCGCCCATCGCGGTCTGGACCGCGATCGCGTTCTCGAACGACTCTCGGGTGAGGATGTCGGAGGGCCGCCGGTCGTTCTCGATACAGTCCATCGCGAGCTCGCCGGCGCGCTCGGCGACCGCGTAGCGCTCCTCGTCCTCGGCGGGCGGCGAGGCGGAGCCGAGCGGCGCCAGCCCGAGCGCCTCCGAGAGCGACGCCATCGTGTTCGCGGTGAACATCCCGCCGCACGAGCCCGCGCCGGGGCAGGCGTTGCGCTCCAGGTCGTCGAGCTCGTCGGCGTCCATGTCGCCCTGCGCGTACGTCCCGACGCCCTCGAACACCTGGACGATCGTCACGTCGCGCCCGTCGTGTTGGCCGGGCATGATCGACCCGCCGTAGAGGAAGACGCTGGGCAGGTCTGTCCGGATCGCGGCCATCATCATCCCGGGGAGGTTCTTGTCGCAGCCCGCGACCGTCACCAGCGCGTCCATCCGCTCGCCGAAGGAGACGAGCTCGACGGAGTCGGCGATCACCTCCCGCGAGATGAGACTCGCCTTCATCCCCTCGGTCCCCATCGAGATGGCGTCGCTGATGGTGATCGTCCCGAACTCGATCGGCATCCCCCCCGCGGCGTCGATGCCGTCGAGCGCGGCGTCCGCCACGTCGTCGAGGTGGACGTTACACGGCGTGATGTCCGCGGCCGGGTTCGGCACGCCGATGATCGGCGAGGAGAGGTCCTCGTCGTCGAACCCCATCGCGCGGAACATCGCGCGGTGCGGCGCCTTGTCCGGCCCCTCGGTCACCTCGCGGCTCCGCAGCTCCTCGTCTTTCCCGCCGGCGAATCGGTCCGTGTCCTCCCGGCGACGACGCCGCTCGTCGTCGTCGTCGGATCTCGGCTGCTGTTCGCTCATACCCGACCCTGTCGCTCGGGACTCTTAAACGACCGCGTCGGGGCGAGGGTTGCTCGGCGGGGCGAACTAGTTCGGGGCGGGATTACCACTCGCCTGTATAATCTATGTCGACACCGCAGGCGTCGGCGAAGTTTCGGAGATGGCGTTTCTTGTCTTTCTTGTTTAATGACGTGTAGACATAGTAGTCCTCGCCGACCTGCCGGTACGTTCGCATCTCGTCGCCGTTCGGATGGTTCGGCTCGTCGTTCAGCATCGCGATTTTCTGTCCAGGAACGTACGGAAGTGGCGCGTACGCCTCGATCAGACCGTGGTTTTCGATGAGATGATCCACGGTCCCCTCCATAACGTCTGACTGGCTCTCACCGCTGAGGAACGTTGACCCAGTATCGGTGATGAGTTCCACGACGTACGATCCAGATTCGTCTGAATGTCCGGTGGTTTTCGTGGGGTCTGACGACTGGGTATCAGTTTCACTATCCACCCGACTCTCGTTCTGATCTCGTTCCAATTCCGCGATCAGATCGTCTACGAGTGTCTTCGACAGCGACTCAGCTGGTTGGGAGACAACTTCGCCGACTCGATCGACGACCGTCTCACGGATCGAATCCGCGATATCGTCTTTCTCTTTGGACAGCGTCGAAATCGCTTGCCGTCGACGCTCCACCCGCTGATAAATCTCTGTCGAGGCACCCGACTGAATCGAATCCTTCGAGAGCGCGGCGAGCATCCAGTCGTTCGCGGTGAGGTCGGCGAGGTCAGATTCTCCGAGGCGTTCCACGTCGGGGGTAGCGCCGTCTTTTTTAAGACGAAACACGGCGAACGTCTTTCCGTTCGTGAGTAGTCCCCAATCGACCCACTCCTGTCGCATGTAGCTCCGTAGTTGGTCGGCGTAAGCGTCGGTAATCGTTGTGTCACAGCCTTTCGCTTCGACGAATAGAGTCGGAGATCCGTCGGCGAACAGCGCGTAGTCGACCTTCTTTTTTGAAGACCCCATCTGGACCGAGTATTCCATCTCGATTTCCGTGGAGTAGAAGTCCCATCCAAGAACATCTCTTATAAATGGATCAATCAGTCGAGATCGCGTGTTCTGCTCGTCCATTTGCGGAGACGACTCGACGAGCGACAGGGAGCGTTCGACGTAGTCCGACACCGTCTCCTCGTCCATCTTTCGGAAATCTCTGGTGCGCACCCTCTTAAAAGTGAAACGTTGCTAACCGTACAGGTGACAGCGTAGGAATACTGTCACGAAATCTCTTCCATGTCTTCCGTTTTTATCTCTTCCAAGCGTTCTTCGCCGTACTGACCGTCTGCGTTTTTGTGGTGTCGGTGGAATCGGTAGGCGGCTTGGAGTCGTTCTTCGTCATCGGTGATTGTCCAGTACGACTCCTTGTGACGGACGAGGTCACGCTCTTTCAATCGGGAAAGGATCGCACTAACGACGTCCGTATCCAGATCGAGTCGATCGGCGATCGTCGCCGCCTTCCACGCGCGATCGTCGCTTTCGTCGAGGAACAGTACGATCCGTTCGGTATTATTCTGTACTTCGTCCATAGAGGGATTCAAACCCGCGCTTTCAGTTCCACCCGGTAGCCAAACGGGTCTCGGACGTACACCGCGCCCGCCTCGCCGGTCGCGCCGAGCGGCGAGTCGAGCGTCTTCTCGACCTCGACGTCGGCCTCGGCCAGTTCGGCCTCGATCTCGTCGACCGACTCCTCGACGACGACCGCGACGTGGTCGTAGTTCGTCTTCGTCGGCCGCTCGAACTCGTCGGTCGGCCAGAGGTGGATCACCGCGGTCGCCGAGAGCCGCACGTCGAAGAACGGTTTCTCGTCGGCCGCGTACAGCGCGTCCTCGACGCCGAATCCGAGCCGCTCACCGTAGAACTCGCGGGCGGCGTCGGCGCCGTCCTCGGGGATCCGGAGGTTGACGTGGTCGATGTGTCGCGCGTTCACGTAGGCCAGTTCGGTGCCCGAGCGCAAAAGTCGTGCGGGGGCGTCGCGACGCTCGCTTCCGAACGCCGGCAGCGTGTCTGCCGGCGACGGGGGAGCGCGGTCCCACCACCCGCGAACGGCCGCGGAGTATTTACCCACAGAAATGTAATTTTCGCACATGATTGGGTTCGACGCCGCCGCCGTCGCGCCGCTTATGGGTGGCATGGCCGGTTCGGGGATGGCGGGCGGGATGGGCGGCTGGATGGTCCTCTTCCCGCTCCTCGCGCTGCTCACCGTCGCGGCGCTGCTCGCCGTGGGCGTCGTCGGAATCAGGGCGCTCGCGAGCGAGCGCGACGACGGATCGGAGCCGAGCGAGCGGGACGAGACGCCGGTCGAACGCCTTCAACGACGGTACGCGGAGGGGGAGCTCACGGAGGCTGAGTTCGAGCGGGCGCTGGAGCGCGAACTGGAGTCCGAGGGGGCGGACGGGATCGAGTCGGAGTCACCGACGGAGGCGGAACGGAGCGGATCGGCCGCGAGAGCGCGGTAACCGCGAGTCGAGTTAGGCGAACTCCGACCCCGATCAGGCGAGCGCTTCGAGGATTCCCGCGCCGTCGGTGCTCCGGCCGAGGTCCGGGAGCGTCGCGCGCTCGGGGTGCGGCATCAGCACCGCGACCGTCTCGCGCTCACCGAGGACGCCCGCGACGTTGTCGGTCGAGCCGTTGGGGTTCGCCGCGTCCGTGACGTTCCCGTCGGCGTCGCAGTAGCGGAACAGGACGCGGTCGTCGGCGACGAGGTCGGCGTGGGCCGCGTCGCTGATCTCGAAGCGCCCCTCGCCGTGGGCGATGGGGACCTCGATCACGTCGCCCTCGTCGTAGGCGGCGGTCCACGGCGTGTCCGCGCGCTCGACGCGCAGGTGGACCGGTTCGCACTGGAAGCGCGCGGAAGCGTTGGTGGTGAACGCGCCGGGCGTGAGCCCCGACTCCGAGCCGATCTGCGCGCCGTTACAGATGCCGATCACGGGGACGCCCTCGTCGGCCGCCGCGCGGACTTCCTCCATGATCGGCGCGCGGGCGGCCATCGCGCCGGCGCGGAGGTAGTCGCCGTAGGAGAATCCGCCGGGGAGGACGATTCCGTCGGGGTCGGCCGGAAGCCCGTCCTCGTGCCAGACGCGCTCGGCGTCGACGCCCAGGTGGTCGAGCGCGCGGACGGCGTCGCGGTCGCAGTTCGAGCCGCCGAACTGGACGACGGCGACCGTCACGCCGCCCACCCCGCGTTGGCAACCGTCATCGCTCCGCGACCGCCACGTCGTAGTCGTGGATGGTCGGGTTCGCGAGCAGCCGCTCGGCCATCTCGTCGGCGCGCGCGGCCGCCTCGTCGGCGTCGGCGGCGTCGAGGTCGACCTCGAAGCGGTCCGCCGAGCGGAGGTCGGACAGCTCGAACCCGAGCCGTTCGAGGGCCTGCTGGGTCGTCTCGGCCTCCGGGTCGAGGACGCCCCGCTTCAGCCGGACCGTCACCGTCGCCGTGTACGCGGTCATACCCGTCGGTGCGGGGTCGTGTGTAAAAACCGTTTTGGAACGGCGTTTATACGCACATACGTGGATATATTGCGGTCGTTCGTGCGGGAGGCAGGGACCGCGCGGAACGAAAGGGGCAAACCCCTCCGCCTGTTGGGGAGGGTGTATGCAGCCGCTCGAACCCGCGGAGGTGATCGTCGCATGACCCGCGAACTGACCGAGATCACGGTCGTCGGAGGAGACAAGACCGGACTCATCGCGCGGGTCACCTCCCTGCTGTTCGAGCGGGGAATCAACATCGAGGATCTCGACCAGGCGGTCCGCGAGGGCGTCTTCCGGATGACGACCCGCGTCGACGCGTCGGAGATGGAGACCTCCCGGGGCGAGCTCCGCCGCGCGCTCGCCGAGCTCGGCCGCGAGCTCGACGTGGACATCCAGGTCCGCTTCCCGAGTGACCGGGACGCCCGCCGCGTCGCGCTGCTCGTCACGAAGGAGACGCACGCGCCCGAGGCGCTGCTGGAGGCCGAGGCCAACGGCGAACTGGCCGACGACGGCGCGGAGGCGGAGATCCCGGTCGTCATCGGCAACCGCGGCGACCTCCGGTCGCTCGCGGAGCGCTACGACAAGCCGTTCTACGACGTGGGCGACGGCAACGGCAACACCGACGAGGGGCGCCTCCTCGACCTGTTGGCCGAGTACGACGTGGACCTCATCGCGCTGGCCCGCTACATGCGGATCCTCTCGCCGGAGGTCGTCTTCCGGTACGAGGGCCGGATCATCAACGTCCACCCCTCGCTGCTGCCGGCGTTCCCCGGCGCGGAGGCGTACCGGCAGGCGAAGGACGCGGGCGTCCGCATCGCGGGCGTCACCGCCCATTACGTCACGACCGACCTCGACCAGGGCCCGGTCATCGCCCAGCGCGCCTTCGACGTGCCGCCGGGCGCCGACGTCGACGAGATCAAGCGCCGCGGGCAGCCCCTCGAAGCCGAAGTGCTGCTCGACGCGGTCCGGCTCCACCTCGCGGACGCCATCGCCGTCCACCGCGGCACCGTCCACGTGCGCGAGGACGCCGACGTCGACGCCCAGTTCGGGCTGAGCGACGCCGCCGTCGACGCGAACCCCGACGAGCCCGTCGACGGCGAGCCGCTCGGCCGGTCCCCCGTCTCGCCTTCGGACGACTGAGCGGCCGCGAGCGAGTCGGCCGAGTCGGCGGTCCACAGCCTATTTTTAAACGGACGCGGACGCAACGACCGGTCGATGGTCGAGCGTCGCCCGCGCACGGAGTTCCTCGCCGACACCGCCGCGGTCGTCCGCAGCGACGAGCGGTTGGTCCTGCTGTTCCTGCTGTTGCTGTCGCTCGCGGCGCTGGTCGTCTTCCTCCACTACACGACGCTGATCTTGGACGGGCTTCCCGACCCGCTCCCGGCCGAGCCGATTCGGCCGTAACCCTGGGGCTCAGTCCGGTCGGCGGTCCGCGGCGGGTTCGGCGTCGCGGTCCCCGGCCTCGTCGCTCCCGGCGCTCCGCGGCGCCTCGTCGATCTCCTCCATCACCCGGGCGTGGAACTCGCGGAGGACGGCCGACTCGTCGTCGGCGATGACGGTGTCGGAGTCGACGAGCGTCGCCAGCCCGAACGCGAGCGGACTCGGCGAGTCGACGACGCGGTGTTCGACCGCCAGGTCGCCCGTCGCGATCCGCCCGACCGCCTCGCGGATTCCCCCGACGTCCAGCCGGTCCTCCAGCAGCTCGCGGTACGTCTCCTCCAGCACGGCGAACTCCTCCAGATCGGCCGCGAACGACAGCAGCATCTCGGCGGACACCTGCTGTTCGGCGGCCGACTTCTCGTACCCCTTGTACCGCTTCAGGATGAGGAGCGCTCGCCCCGCGTTGATCCGGAAGTAGCGCTGGAGCAGGTCCGTCCCCCGAACGGCCTCGCGGAGGTCCTCGCGGACCGTCTCGGGGTCGAGATCGGCCAGAATCTGTGCCACGTCGACCTTGCGGTTCAGCGGGAGCGCGAGCGAGAACCCGCGGTCCGCGACCGCGACCGCCACGTTGGCGTCGGTCCGGTTCGCGACCGCGGCCGCGACGAGACGCGAGAGCCCGTCGTTGAACCGCCGGCCGTGGACGGAGTGGACGTAGAAGCGGCGCTTGTACTCGTTGCGGTCGAGCTCCTCCTCCACGACGAGCCGGTCGGGCGTCGAGACGCTCTCCGGGCCCGCGTACCGGACCTGCTCGTCGTACATCCGGGCGAGCGCGCGGACCGCGTTCCCGTCGAGGGGGAACTCGCGAAGCCACGCGCGGACCGCGGCCGGCCCCGGGTTCGGGCCGTCGCCGGTCAGCCGGTCGAGGAGTTCGGCCTGGAAGTCGAGCACCTCGCGCGCGAGGTCGGCGGAGAGGGGGAGGCGCTCGGCGAACCACGAGGGGACGGTCGGGCGCTCGCTCGTGCGGTCGACGTACACCTTCGAACCGCGGCGGTAGCGGAACGCGAACCGCTCGCCGCCCAGGGCGAACACCTCGCCCGGCTCCAGCGTGTCGAGGTACGACTCGTCCAAGGTCCCGACCCACTCGTCGTCGCGCGTGAACACGTCGCAGGTGAACGAGTCGGGGATCGTCCCCACGTTCGTCATGTAGATGACCCGCGCGAGCCGCCCGCGCTTGCCGACGAGCGTCTCGTCGACCGGGTGATCTGGGTAGTGGTGCTCGCCGTCCGGCGGGTCGTTGGCGTCGCGCCACACCTTCGGATAGACGTTCTTCTCTTCGAGGCCGTCGTAGTCCCCCGTGAGGTACCGGAGGAGCCGCTCGTAGGCCGCGTCGTCGAACTCGCGGTACGGGTGCGCCCGACGCAGGACCTCGCGGACCTCCCGGTCCGGTCGGATCCGGTTTATGGCCATCCCGTAGACGTGCTGGGCGGCGACGTCGTAGGCCCCCTCGGGCGGGAACACGCGGTCGACGAACCCGTCCTCGGCGCGCGCGAGGATCGTCGCGCACTCGATCAGCTCGTCGCGGTCGAGCGCGAACACCCGCCCCTCGACGGTCTCGCCGGGGCTGTGGCCCGCGCGCCCGACGCGCTGGAGCAGCGCCGCGACGGACTTCGGGGAGCCGACCTGAACGACCAAATCGAGGTGCGGCATGTCGATGCCGAGCTCCAGGCTCGTCGAGGTGGTGACCACGTCGAGCTCGCCCGACTTCAGCCCCTCCTCGACCCGGGTGCGCTGGGCCTCCCCGAGGCTCCCGTGGTGGCAGCCGGAGTCCGACTCGTCGTAGTCGAACCGCTGGCGGAGCTCTTGGAGCGTGCGCTCGGCGCCCGACCGGGAGTTCGTGAACACCAGCGTGTTCTCGTGGGACTCGATCAGGTCGCGGAGCGACTCGTAGAACCGGTCGGTCACCGCCGACCGCGGCGTGTGGACGAGGTCGGCGGCCGGCGTCCGGAGTTCGAGGTCGAACTCGCGGGCGAACCGGGCGTCGACCACCTCGCAGGGGCGCGTCTCGAAGCCGTCGACCTCGCCGGCCGCGCCGTCGACGCGCTCGCGTCCGACGAGGAACGAGGCGATCCCGTCGAGCGGTTCGACGGTGGCCGAGCAGCCGATCCGGGTGATGTCGCCGGGGTCGTGCGCCGCAGAACCCTCTTCCGGGTCGTTCCGCGCCAGCTCGGTCAGGCGCTCCAGCGACACCGAGAGGTGTGTCCCGCGCTTGTTCGCGGCCAGCGAGTGGATCTCGTCGACGATCACGTACTCGACGGTGCGGAGCTTCTCCTTGAACTTCGGCGAGTTGAGCAGGATCGCGAGCGTCTCCGGCGTGGTGTTGAGGACGTGCGGCGTCTCCGAGAGCATCGCCTGGCGGTCCGCCTGCGAGGTGTCGCCGTGGCGGATCGCCTGCCTGACGCCGGGGTCGTAGGAGTCTGCCTCTCCGTCGCCGTCGCCTCCTTCCGTCGCTGCGATCGCCTCGCCGATCCCCTCTAACGGGGCCTCCAGGTTCCGCTCGATGTCGTTCGCGAGCGACTTCAGCGGCGAGACGTACAGGCAGTAGACGGAGTTCTCCAGGTCGCCGGCGCGGTCGCGCGCGAAGAGGTCGTCGAGGACCGCGAGGAAGGAGGCGAGCGTCTTGCCGCTGCCCGTCGGCGCGGCGACGAGGCAGTTCTCCCCGGCGTCGACGTGGGGGATCGCCTCGCGCTGCGGGGGCGTGAAGAAGCCGCCGTTCTCGCCGACGTACTCGCCGAAGCGCTCGACCCACCAGCGCCGGACCGGCGGCGAGAGCCGCGCGAGCACGTCGGCGTCCGCGATCGGGACCGTCTCCGGGTCGAAGCCGGGGTCCGGGATCGCGCCGCGGTCGACCGCGTCTCGGAGGAGGGCCCGCGCGGCGGCCTCGTCGCCGCGGTCCGTGGTCTCGCTCACGGCGTTCACCAGGGCTCGGGAAGGGAAATCGGTTGCGTCGGTCCCGCGGAACTTCGCGCGACCGACCCCATCTCCGTCGGTCCCGCGGAACTTCGCGCGACCGACCCCATCTCCGTCGGTCCCGCGGAACTTCGCGCGACCGACCCGTTTATCCGGCGGCCATCCGTGTCGCCACACGTATGAGCGGCACCTCGCCGGAGCCCGACCGACGGATCGACCGGAACCTGTTCGTCACCGTCTCCGGCCCGCCGGGCTGCGGGGCCACGACGCTCGTCGAGGGGATCGCCGAGGCGCTCGACTGCGGCTACGTCTCCGGCGGCGAGCTGTTCCGCGAGATCGCCGCCGAGCGGGACATGAGCCTCTCGCAGCTGATCGCAGAGACCGGCGAGTCCGAGGAGATCGACCGGGCGCTCGACCGCCGGCTCCGCCGCATCGCCGAGAAGTGGGGCGCCGCGAACAAGGCGTTCGTGCTGGAGTCGCGGCTCGCGGGCTGGATCGCCGGCAACCGCGCCGACATCCGGATCTGGCTCGACGCCCCGGACGAGGTCCGCGCGGACCGCACGGCCGCCCGAGAGGAGATGACCTCGGAGATGCAGGTCCGCGAAGTCATCGAGGAACAGCGTTACAAGTCCTACTACGGCATCGACCTGTCGGACCGATCCATCTACGACCTGGTCATCAACACGGGACGGTGGGACGCCGAGGCGACGCTCGATCTGGCGCTCACCGGAATCCAGGGGTACGACGTCGCCGCCGACGAGGGCGCGTTCGACACGCCCGACTTCGAGATCTGACGCGCGTCCGGGGGACCTACCTAACCGAAATCCCCTCGACGGACCGCAGCACGTCTCGGACCTCCCCCGGCGTGGCGTACGGGCCGCCGCTCACTCGGTGGTCCGGCAGGAGGACGGGGACCGGGTTATCGTTGAGCGCGCCCGTGACCGTCTCCAGGTCGTCGGCGTCGTCGGGGTCGAAGCCGGCGAGCCGGGCGAGCCGGCTCACGGAGACCTCCTCGCCGTACGGAACGCTGCGGAGCGACTCCAACACCTCCCGCTGGTCGGTCGGCACGGTGAGGCCGAGCGCCACCTCGGCGAACTCGTCTCGCTCGCCGCCGAGGTACGCCTCGATCCGGTCCAACAGGTCGTGGTCGCCGTCGGCGTCCCCCGGCGGTTCGGCGGGGAACGACACCGAGATGACGCGACCGCCGGCGAACCCCACCTGAACGGTCCGGCCGATCTCGTCGAACTCCCGGGCGAAGACGCCAGACGTACCCGCCGTATCCATACCCTTCATTGGACGGGTGATTCACTTAAGTTATCGCCCGAGGAGGGGTTCCCACAGCGGGCGCCCGGGACGAACGTGGCGTCGACTCCAACGCGTTTACCCCCGCAAGCCTTATGAACAGATACGTACATTAGTGTATAGTAATGGACGATCCAAACGAGCTGGCGCCGGCGGTCCGGTCGATCCTGTCCGCCGCTCGGGAGCGCGCGGACGCGAGGGGGGACGCGAGCGGAACCGTCTCGGTCTCGCCTCGCGACCTCTCGGCCGCGTTCGAGCGGGCCGAGGCCGACGGGCGCGTTCCGGTGATCGCCGAGGTGAAGCCGACGAGCCCGACGACGGAGGGCAGCCGCGAGGACGACCCCGTCGCGCTCGCCGAGGGGATGGTCGCCGGTGGGGCCGCCGCGCTGAGCGTGCTCACCGAGCCGGAGCACTTCGGCGGCAGCGTCGACACGCTCGAACGCGTGCGCGACGCCGTCGACGTGCCGGTGCTCCGGAAGGACTTCGTCGTCGGCGAGGCGCAGCTGGACGCCGTCGAGAGCGACGTCGTCCTGCTGATCGCGCGGTTCGTTGGCGAGGGCCTCCCGGACCTGCTCGCCGCCGCCCGCGACCGCGGCTTCCGGGTCCTCGTCGAGGTCCACGACCGCGAGGAGCTGGAGCGCGCGCTCGACGCGGGCGCGACGACGATCGGCGTGAACAACCGGGACCTCGCGGAGCTCGTCGTCGACCTCGGAACCTTCGAGTCCGTGGCGCCCCGCGTTCCGGACGATGTCACGCTGATCGCCGAGAGCGGCATCGGCTCGCCCGCGGACGTCCGCCGGATGCGGGCGGCGGGCGCCGACGCCCTGCTCGTCGGCAGCGCGATCATGGACGGCGACGTGGAGGCGAACACCCGCGAACTGGTGCGGGCGGAGGCGGACGAGGACGAAGACGCGGACCCGACACTCGACGACACGACTGACACCACGGAGACACCCACATGAGCGAGACCGAATCATCGACGAGCGAGGTTGGAGAGCTTTCGCGACGGCCAGGCCGCGAGCGCGGCCGCGACGACGGGAAGTTCGGCCGCTACGGCGGCCAGTACGTCCCCGAGGCGCTGATGCCCGCGATCGAGGAGCTGACGGACGCCTACGAGCGGTACGTCCTGAACAACGAGGACGGGTTCATGGACGAGTTCCGCGAGCGGCTCGCGGAGTTCGGCGGGCGCCCGACCCCGCTCCAGCGCGCCGACCGGCTCTCGGAGCGCTACGACACGGAGGTGTACCTCAAGCGCGAGGATCTCCTCCACGGCGGCGCGCACAAGCTGAACAACGCCCTCGGGCAGGTCCTCTTGGCGAAGTACATGGGCAAGGAGCGCATCATCGCGGAGACCGGCGCCGGCCAGCACGGGACCGCGACGGCGATGGCGGCCGCGCACCTCGACATGCCCTGTACGATCTACATGGGCGAGCGCGACATCAACCGCCAGCGCCCCAACGTGTTCCGGATGAAGCTCAACGGCTCCGAGGTGAAGCCGGTGACGACGGGCCGCGGCACGCTCAAGGAGGCCATCTCCGAGACGATGCGCGACTGGGCCGAGACGGTTGAGGACACGCACTACGTGATCGGTTCGATCGTCGGTCCGCACCCGTTCCCTGTGATGGTCCGCGACTTCCAGGCGGTCATCTCCGAGGAGGCCCGCGAGCAGGCGATAGAGAAGACGGGCGGGCTCCCGACCGACGTGGTCGCCTGCGCCGGCGGCGGCTCGAACACGATGGGCGCGTTCGCCGACTTCGTCGACGACGAGTCGGTCGCGCTCCGCGCGGTCGAGGCCGGCGGCTCCACGCTCGAAGTCGACGAGGAGGCGGGCGTCGCGCCCAACTCCGCGTCGCTGTACGCCGGCGAGGAGGGCGTCCTCCACGGCGCCCGGACGAAGCTGCTTCAGGACTCGGACGGACAGATCATGGAGAGCCACTCGGTCTCTTCCGGGCTCGACTACGCCGGGGTCGGCCCCGAGCTCGCGTACCTCGTCGACGAGGGGCGCGTCGAGCCGGTCGCGGTCGACGACGACGCCGCGCTGGAGGGGTTCCACCGGCTCTCCTCGACGGAGGGGATCATCCCCGCGCTGGAGACGGCCCACGCGTTCGGCTTCCTCGAAGAGCACCACGAGGAGCTCGGCGAGCGCGTGGTCGTGAACGTCTCCGGGCGCGGCGACAAGGACCTCGACGCCGCCATCGAGGAGACGGACCAGCGCGACCTCCCGAACGCGCCGGACATGTCGATGTTCACGGAGGGGATCTGAATGGCGGAGACGGGCAACTCCGAGGCCATCGCCGCCGCGTTCGCCGACGGCCCCGCCTACGTCCCGTACCTCGTCGTCGGCGACCCGGACTACGAGTCGTCGAAGGCGCACGTCGAGGCGCTCGACCGCGGCGGCGCCGACGTGATCGAGCTCGGCCTCCCCTTCTCCGAGCCCATCGCCGAGGGGTCGACGATACAAGAGGCGCTCGTCCGCGCGCTCGACGCGGGGATGACGCCGGAGCGGTTCTTCGCGTTCGCGGAGGAGGTGGAGGTCGACGCCGCGCTGGTGTGTATGACGTACTACAACCTGATTTATCAGTACGGTAGCGAGACCGGCCCGCGGCCGTTCGTCGAGCGGGCGGCGGCCGCGGGGATTCAGGGACTAGTCGTCCCCGACCTGCCGGCGGAGGAGGCGGACCCGCTGCGCGAGGCCTGCGACGAGTTCGGGCTCGACCTCGTCTTCATCGTCGCGCCGACGACGCGCGGCGACCGACTGGACCGTATGATGGAGAACGTCTCCGGCTACGTGTACGTTCAGGCGCGGCTGGGGACGACCGGCGCCCGCGACGACGTCTCCGACCAGACCACTGAGAGCCTCGACCGGCTCCGCGAGTACGACGTGCCGAAGGCGGTCGGATTCGGCATCTCGTCGGGCGAACACGCCGAGCGCATCGTCGCGGGCGGCGCCGACGGGATCATCGTCGGCTCGGCGCTCGTCGACGTCGTCGCCGACGGCGTCGAGAACGACCTGCCGACCGCGGCGGTCGCCGACAGGCTGGAGGCGCTCTCCCGCGAACTAAAGGCGGGCGCGGAGCGCGGCTACCGCTCGCGGACGGAGACGGTCGAGTCCGCCTGACCAGAAACGGACTAATACGTCCCCGAACGAAACCGACTTACCTCCGATTGCCACACTCTCACACAACGACCCATCCCACAATGACAGCAGGACTCTCGGCACGACTCGACCGCATCTCCACGAACGACCGCTACCTCATCGTCCCGATGGACCACGGGATCACGATGGGCGCCGTCGACGGCCTCGTCGACATCGAGTCCACCGTCGACGGCGTCACCAGCGGCGGCGCGGACGCGGTGCTCACCCAGCGTGGGATCGCGCCGCGCGTCCACCAGAACAAGAACGACGCGGGCTACATCGTCCACCTCAACGGGTCGACGACCATCGGCCCCGACGAGAGCGACAAGCGCGTCACGGGCACCGCGGAGGACGCGGTCCGCGCGGGCGCCGACGCCGTCTCCTTCCACATCAACGTCGGCTCGGAGTACGAGCCCGACCAGATCGAGGAGCTGGCGGAGCTGACGGCCGACGCCGAGCGGCTCGGGCTTCCCGTCCTCGCGATGGCGTACGCGCGCGGCCCGGGCGTCGACGAGAGCGACCCCGAGGCGCTCGGCCACGCGGTCCGGCTCGCCGAGGAGCTCGGCGCCGACGTGGTGAAGACGGGGTACTCCGGCGACGGCGACTCCTTCGAGCGCGTCACGGAGTCGACCCGCCTGCCCGTGGTCATCGCCGGCGGCTCGAAGGGAACCGACCGCGAGACGGTCGAGATGGTCCGCGGCGCCATGGACGGCGACGCGGCCGGCGTGTCGATGGGGCGGTCGATCTTCCAGCACGAGGACCCCGAGGGGATCGCCCGCGCCGTGTCCGCGGTCGTCCACGACGACGCGGGCGTCGAGGAGGCGCTGCGAGCGGGCGGGTTCGTCGAGGCGTAGCTGTCGCGTTCCGATACCGTTTCAGCAGGCGACGCGCACTCGTTTCTCCGCGTCCGGTTCTCCGACGAACCCGTCGGCGTCGACGGCCTGTTCGACGTGGAAGACGGTCACCGACGCCACGTCGCGGTCCGTCCGTTCGCAGACGTACGACGCCACCGGTCGGTACCGCGACTCGGCGGCGTTCTTCAGCCTGAACCCGAACTGGTGCCAGAGGGTCGTCGGATACGTCTCCGCCGCGTCCGGCGGCCGGTCGAACGTGACCGCCCCGCCGTCACGCAGGTCGACCGTCTCGCCGGAATCGAGCGTGCCGGCGACGACGTACCAGCCCGAGGCGTCCGGCGGGTTCGGCGCGAAGAACGACCAGCTCACCTCCGACAGCTCGCCGGTCGACTCCTGTGCCGGGAGGTCGACGAGTCCGACACCCGCGGCCTGCCACCAGACGAGCGCGAGGAAGAAGCCGACGAGCAGCGCGGCGGCGCCGACCCCGAGCACGCGACGGGCTCGCGACGGAGTCCGGGACGCGGCCCCTGCGTCGGTGCCGCCGTCGCTCCGGTGCGCGGGGTCGGTCCCCCCGAGCCGCGCGGAGTCGGAGCGCCTCGTCGCGACGGCCTCGACCCGGTCCCACGCCGCGGGCGGGAGAAACAGGAGCAGGACCGAGGCCATGACGAACGGGAACACCGCGAGCCGCATCGTCGCGGCCATGCCGAGGTGCGCGGCGACGAACGCGAGGGCGAGTGCGGTCCTGCGCCGTCCGGTGGCGACGACCAGCAGGGGGGAGACGGAGAGGAGCGCGATCCAGAGCCAGTTGACCGCGGTCAGGACGGCGGTGTACTCCGAGACGAGCGGCCCCAGCCCCACGGTGAACTCGCCCAACTGGAAGATCCGAGGGACCGCAGTCCCGGACGTCCACGCGTCGCTCCGGTACTTCGAGACCGCGTTCGCCGCGTATATCGACACGAGCGTCAGGAGCGTGACGGCCGTTCCGACCGAACAGACCCGCGGGTCGGCGGCATCTCCTCGGTCGTCTCTCGCCCGTCCGTCGCTCGCTCGTCCGTCGACGTCGCCCCGAGCGTCGCGGTCGCTCCGGCGACCCGAACCGAGCGAATAGCGCGCGTCGAGCGGAAGGAAGAGGCTCAAGAAGAGGAACACGGCGAGGATCGAGTTCCCGCCGTTGATCACGTACGGGTTCCGCGCGTACAGCGACGCGAGCAGGAGGAGCGAGATCCCTGTGGCCGCCCGCGTGCGGTAGCCGACCAGCAGGCAGACGGCGGCGACGACGGCGACCGCGAGGAGTCCCGTCTGTACCCGCGCTGACCCGGACATCGCGTGGAGGGACGCTCGCTCCAGCAGCGGGAAGGTCTCGGCGAGCGTCGAGCGAGGGAGGACGCCGCCGTCCGTGTAGAACGTCCGAATCGCCGGGAGCCGATAGATCAGCAGGTCGGCGAGGAGGAGGAGCGCCACCGCGATCCGAAAGATGCCAAGCCCCCGCGGATCGATCCCGAGGCGCGGCCGGGCGCGTTCACGGAACGACTCGCGCGCACCGCCGTATCGGGAACTCGCCGCTGAGAGGCGCTGGCTTGGTGGCGTCATGCGGAGGTGTGCGTTAGACGATACTATCTCAGTGATAAGTGCTTTGTCGTCGCCGCGCCGGCCTCCGCATCGCGCGACCCTTCCGCAGTTTTCAAGCCGGCGGGCCGTGAGGTTCCGACAATGACACGCACGGTCTGGGTCAAAGCCGACGGCGCCGTCGGCGACTGGGAGGCGCGCAAGCGACGGGTCACGGCCGCCATCGAGGCCGGCGCGGACTGGGTGCTCGTCGACGAGGGCGACGTCGGCCGCGTCCGCGAGCTCGGCGACGTGAACGTGGCGGCGTTCCGCTCCGACGCCGACGTGATCGACGACGCCGAGAGCGACGCCGAGGCCGATGCGTACTTCGTCGGCAAGGGCGGCGAGGGCGACGGGACGATCGACATGCCCGAGGACCTCTCGGGCTCGGCCGACCTGACCACGCTGCGCCGCCGCGACGACCGCGCGCAGGGCGCGTACGTCCGCGTTCTGGGCACCGAGTACGAGGAGTTCGCCGAGGCCGCGGCCGACGAGGCCGAGTTCACCGTGATCGTCGGCGAGGACTGGTCGATCATCCCGCTGGAGAACCTCATCGCCCGGGTCGGCGACGAGACGCACCTGATCGCTGGCGCCACGACCGCCGCGGAGGCCCGGACCGCGTTCGAGACGCTGGAGATCGGCGCCGACGGCGTCCTCCTCGACGCGGACTCGCCCGACGAGATCCGCGGCGCGGTCGAGGCCCGCGACGCCGCCGACCGCGAGACGCTCGACCTCCGGCACGCCGAGGTGACCGAGGTCGAACAGACCGGGATGGCGGACCGCGTCTGTATCGACACCGGATCGCTGATGGACGACAGCGAGGGGATGCTCGTCGGCTCGATGTCTCGCGGGCTCTTCTTCGTCCACGCCGAGACCGCGGAGTCGCCGTACGTCGCCTCGCGCCCGTTCCGCGTGAACGCCGGCGCGGTCCACGCGTACGTCCGCAACGCCGAGGGCGGCACCAACTACCTCGCCGAGCTGTCGAGCGGTGACGAGGTCCAGGTCGTCGACACCGACGGCCACACCCGCGAGGCGGTGGTGGGACGCGTGAAGATCGAGAAGCGCCCGATGTTCCGGATCCAGGCGGAGATAGAGACGGAGGACGGTACCGACCGCATCGAGACGCTCATCCAGAACGCCGAGACCGTGAAGATCGCGACGAGCGAGGGGCGGAAGGCCGTCACCGACGTCGAGCCCGGCGACGAGGCGCTCGTCTACTACGAGGACGTGGCGCGCCACTTCGGCGAAGCCGTCGAGGAGAGCATCATCGAGAAGTGAGGCGGTTGCGGTCGCGCGGCCCCGGCCCCCATTGCCGCCGGGGCGGCGAGGAACCGGCCGGGTTCTGGCGGCCCGGACCCCATTTACCGGGAATCCGGAACCCGGGTCCAA
>NZ_JBZVGZ010000034.1:0-29156 GCF_058630335.1 Halorubrum sp. SD41 | reverse complement strand
GCGCGAACCTATGAGGCCGTCGGCCGGGCACTGCCCCAGCGCCTGGCACAGCCAAAACCCCCCCACCGGGAGCCCCGGGGGGGACGGGGGGGGAGTCGCCCGGACGCGCCCGGGCGGAACGTACGGGTCGTCCTCGGTACCGTCGAGCGCGACCAGCGTCTCGGCGAGCGGGCCGTCCTCCTCGCTCTCCGTTCCGTCGACTGCGCCGACCTCGACCCCCGCGAGGTCCTCGCCCGGCAGCGCCGCCGAGACGACGAACGCACCTCCGAATCGACCGGGTCGGCGTCGCAGGAACTCGGCGACGACCGCGCCGCCCTGCGAGACCCCCACGAGGACGACGCGCTCGGGCGGGACCCCGGCGTCGCGCGCGACGTCGACCGCGCTGGCGACGCAGTCGACGGCCGAGGTCAGCGCCGGCTCGTTCGCCGACAGCGGCGCCTCGTGGGGCGCCGGGAACCACGTCGATCGGACCGCGCCGGGCGCGAGGAGGGTCGCGCCGGACCGGTAGAACTCGTCGGCGAGGCGGACGAGCCCCTCCGCAGTCCCGCCGCGGCCGTGGACCAGCACGACCGCGACCTCGGCGGCGGCGACCGGCGCGCCGCCGGTGACGAGCGTCGCCTCCGCGTGCGGTCCGTCGACGCCGGGGATCCGACGGCTCATTCCTCCGTCCCCCTCGTCTCGTCGCGTCCGCAGGCCGCTCCCGGCCCGTCGAACGCGGGCAGCTGCGACTCGATCAGCTCGCGGTCGCCCTCGAACCGCGGCGGGAGGGAGAGCTTCGTGGCGTGCCCGGTCGTCTCCGGGTCGGCGAGCCCCGGGCCGGGCGGTCCGTCGGGGGTCGGCGCCTCGGTCGCGAGTTCGACGAGGAGCCCGCCGGGGCCGCGGACGTACAGCGAGTGGAAGAAGTGGCGGTCCTTCACGCGCGAGACGTCGTACCCGCGGTCGCGGAACAGCTCGTGCCACTCCAGCAGCGTCTCGCGGTCCGCGACGCGAACCGCGGCGTGGTGGAGGGTTCCCGGCCCCTCTCGGAGGTACGCGGCGTCGCGGTCGAGCAGGTCGACGGCAGTCGCGCGGTCGCCAGGGGCCCGGTACCGCACCCGGTCGCCGGACTCGGCCTCGTACTCGAAGCCGAGCGTCTCCAGCACGCTCGCGGTCCCGTACGGGTCCGCGGGGAGCGCGGTCACCCCGCGGAGCCCGCGGATCGCGTGCGCGGCGGGCACCGGACCGTCGGTCCACGGGTCCGACTCGTCGTTCTCCGGCGTCGCGACCAGTTCGACCCGCGTCCCGGAGGGGTCGGCGAGCGTCAGCCCGCGGTCGCCGAAGCGCGCGTCGGAATCGATCGGGCCCGCCTCGACGCCGCGGTCGGCGAGGCGGTCGCGCCAGTAGCCGAGCGAGTCCGGCGGCACCGCGAACGCGACCGCCTCGTACCCCGGTTTCCCGGTTCTACCGGGGTCCCCGTTCGGGTCGGGGAAGACGGTGAACACGGAGCCCGGCGAGCCGGTCGCGTCGCCGAAGTAGAGGTGGTACTGGAGGCGGTCCTCGTAGTTCACCGTCCGGCGGAGCAGGCGGAGCCCGAGCGTCTCGCCGTAGAAGGCGGCGTGGGCGCCCGCGTCGCCGACGATCCCCGTGACGTGGTGGAGTCCGGGGGTGTCAGAGAGCATGGCTCAGATCGGCGCCGCGCGGGAAAGTCGGTGTCGGTCGGGGCGATCGCCGGCGGCCCGCGCCGGCGGGACGGCGCGCACCGACTCACGCGACCCACAGCAGCCGCACGTTGCTCGCGGTGAGGTACGTCCCGGTCGCCGTGAGCAGCACCGGCGGGAAGTAGTACAGCAGGCCGTCGCCCTCGCGCGCGCCCTCGACGCTGATCCAGAGCATGACGAGGTACACCGCGATCTTCAGCGCCACGAGCCCGGAGAGGCCGAACGACTCCAGCGCGAGCCGCACGACCGGGTTCGCCTCGTCGATCGTCGGGACGTACCGGAGGAAGGCGATCGTGGAGACGACGTCGCCGACGCCGTACGTCGCGGTCGCCGCGATCCACAGCCAGTAGAACTCGTTGGGGCGGCGGCGGTAGGCGGGGCGTCGACGGGACCGGTCGCGGGATCTGACCACGGTCCGAGGTGTCGGCCGCCCGACCTGAATCTGCCGGTCCGCGGGGACGCCGAAACTGGTATCGCTTCCGAAGGCTCCGCCGACTTCCAGCCGACTTAAGAGGAGCCGCGCCGTCTCGCCGGGCGTGACGGAGCCGTCGACCCGCGAGGAGAAGCTGGAACTCGGCGTCGAGCTGCTGGCGCACCTCGAACGCGAGGAGCTCGACCTCGCCGCCGCGGTCGACCGGATCGAGACGATCACGACGAGCCCCGCGCTCACCCGCGAGGTCCTCGACGCGGCCGAGAAGCGCGGCGTCATCGACCGCGAGGGCGCCCGACTGCGGGTCCGCCGCAACGGGACCCACGTCGAGTACGACAGTCAGGTCGTCGCCCGCGAGGGCGAGTTCGAGTGTCGGCGGTGCGGCGCGTCGATCTCGACGGGGCACTTCATCCGGTTGGACGCGGGCGAGCTCGGCCCGTTCGGCTCCTCGTGTGTCCGGAAGGTGACGGGGCGGGAGTCCGAATCGGAGTCGGAGTGAGGGCGGCCTCGACCCCTCGCTGGGTCGGGCGCCGACCCCCAGGGCCGCCGACCCCGCTGCCCGCCGACCGCGCCGCCCGTCGACCGAACTCGCCGGAGTATTTACGTCGGCGCCCGAAGCGACGGTAATGACCGCGCCGAACCGGAACGTCCTGTGGGCGAACGCGCTCGTCGACGAGCTCGTCGCCGCGGGCGTCGACGCCGTCGTCGCCTCGCCGGGCAGCCGCTCGACGCCGCTGACCGTCGCCGCCGCGGGCCACGACGAGCTCCGCGTGTTCTCGCAGCTCGACGAGCGCTCCGCCGCGTACTTCGCGCTCGGGCGGGCTCGTCGGACCGGCCGCGTGACGCCGCTGATCTGCACCTCGGGAACCGCCGCCGCCAACTATCACCCGGCCGTGATGGAGGCGAACGAGGCCCGCGTCCCGCTGCTCGCGCTCACCGCCGACCGGCCGCCCGAACTCCGCGACTCGGGCGCGAACCAGACCGCCGACCAGGAGAAGCTGTACGGCGACGCCGTGCGCTTTTATAAGGACCTCCCGGAGCCGGCCGCGAACGACCGGGCGCTCCGCTCGCTTCGCACCACCGTCGCCCGCGCCGTCGCGACTGCCGAGGGCGCCGACCAGGGACCGGTCCACCTCAACGTCCCGCTTAAAAAGCCGCTGGAGCCGACCCCGGTTCCGGGCGACGTGCCCGACGACCTGCCGGACGCCGCTGAGCGCGGGCGCGACGGTCCGTACGTCGACGTGACGCACGGCGCGCCCGAGCCCGGCGACGACGAGCTGCGCGCGCTCGCGACCGAACTGGGCGACGCGGACCGCGGGCTGATCGTCGCCGGCCCGGCCGACCCGCCGGGGATCGACCCGGAATCGGTCACGGCGCTCGCGCACGCGACCGGATTCCCGGTGCTGGCCGACCCGCTCTCCGGGCTCCGGTACGGCGGGCACACCCGCGTCGCCCCCGTTATCGGGAGCTACGACGCGTACCTCTCGGCCGACCTCGCCGGCGGTGAGGGGGCGAGCGGCGGGGAGGACGCGGACGACGCCGACCTCCCGGACGAGGCGAGCGAAGGGTGGGCCGACCCGGACCTCGTCCTCCGGCTGGGCGCCTCGCCCACCTCGAAGCGGCTCCGCAAGTACCTCGCCGAGACGGGGGCCGACCAGTATCAGATCGACCCCGCGGGGCGCTGGCGCGAGGCCGAGTTCGCCGCGACGGACCTCGTCGTCGCCGAACCGAGCCGGCTCTGCGCCCGCCTCTCGCGGCTCGTCGGGGGCGGGAGCGGCGAGCCGGACTGGCGCGCGCAGTGGGAGGAGACGGACCGCGTCGCCGAGGCGGTTCACACGAGAGAAAGCGACGCCGTCCGCGACGGCGACGGAAGCGAACACGGCTTCCACGAGGGCGACGCGCTCCGCGCGGTCGCGGGCGCGCTCCCCGATCCGGCGACGCTGTTCGTCTCGAACTCGATGCCCGTCCGCGACCTCGACCGGTTCGTCGGGCCGACGACCGCGAACGTCACCGCGCTCGGCAACCGCGGCGTCTCGGGCATCGACGGGATCGTCTCCACTGCGCTCGGCGCGGGCAGCGGGACGACCGACGACCTCACGCTCGTGGTCGGCGACATCGCGCTGTACCACGACTCGAACGGCCTGCTCGCGGTCGACCGCTGCGACATCGACGTCACGGTCGTCGCGGTCAACAACGACGGCGGCGGCATCTTCCACAAGCTCCCGATCGAGTCGTTCGAGCCGCCGTTCACCGAGTCGTTCAAGACGCCGCACGGCCTCGACTTCGAGCCCCTCTCGGAGCTCCACGGCCTCGAGTACGCTCGGATCGACGCGCGCCCCGACGCGCTCGCCGACCGCGGCGAGAGCCCGGCCGAGCGCGCACAGGCGGCCGCGGACGAGGTCGGCGACGCCGTCTCGCGGGCCCACGAGAGTGCGGGGTCGCATCTGATCGAGGTCGACACGGACGCCGAGTCAAGCCACCGCACGCGCGAGCGGCTGGCGGCCGCGGTCGAGCGCGCGGTCCACGGCGAGGAGACGGACTCGGCGTAGTCACGCGAGCGTCCGACTCGCCGGGATCAGGGGACGATCGGGCTCGGTCCCTCGCCGCGGCGCGCGCCGAGCGAGACCCCGGCGTACGCGACCACCGCGAACTGGATCCCGACGCCGAGGCTCGCGCCGAGCGCGAAGACGGCGGTGACGACGGGGCCGCGGTCCGGACTGAGGTACCAGAGGACGACGGCCGAACCGAGCAGGAACGAGCCGGTCGCGCTCGCGCCCGTCGCCAGCGCGGTCGACGTGGCGGAGACGTCGGCGTCCCCCAGGCCCGCGAGGAGCGCGGCGCCGAACAGCAGGCCGTAGACCAGCATGAACGCCGTAAACTGGGCGCTCACGAGGTACGTCGAGAGCGCCTCGGCCGACGGGAGCGAGACGGGGGATTCGAGGAGGATCGGCGAGAGCCGCCTGATTCCGCTGACCGCGAGCGCGACGACCGCGGCGACGATCGGGGGGAGGGCTGCCGTGCGCATACCCGTGAGCCCACGCGGGTATTACTTATAAAACTCGGTCGTGAGAGGGCGCCGAACGGCCCTGATTCCGGCTCACTCCACGGCGACGACCGCCGCTGCGCGCACGTCGCGGTCCGTCGCCGTCGCCTCGCCGACGATTCGATAGGTCCCCGCGGGCGGGTCCCGCCACGTCCCCTCGTAGCCGACAGTCTCGCCGGGGCCGATCGTCTCGCTGCCGAGCGCCTGCGTGAACATCCGACCCGCGCCGTAGCGCCAGACCGGGTCGGGCCGGTCGCTGTCGGCGTCGGCGGCGTCCCCGTCCGCCGGGTACGCGGTGAACTCCGCGCGCTGGCCGGTCCGAAAGTCGAGCGTCACCGGATCCGGGCCCGCGTTTTCGATCCGTAACGATAGCGTCACTCCGTCGTCCGTCTCCGCCGCCGCGAGCGCCGCGTCGAGCATGGTCGCGTCTGCGGCGCCCGGGGGTAAAATATCTCGCCGGTCCGCCCCGCGGATCCGCTCGGAAGGCCGCAAGCGAGACGGCCGACGACGCCTATAAGCGTCGGCTCCACCTACCCGGTCGCGTGCAGGTCGTCGGCTACGAGACGGACGTCGCGACCGGCTCGCCGGAGGCGGACGGCGACTCGGAACGGGCTCCGAATGCCGAGGCGGACGGACCGATCGGGGGCGGGCTCTACGTCGCGAGCGGCGGGACCGTCGACTTCGTGGACGCGGGTCCGGGCGCCGAGCTGGCCTTCGGGCTCGGCGAGCGGCGCTGCGCGGGGACGGTCCACGAGGGCGACCACGTGGCCTGCGACGCCCCCGACGCGCCCTACTGCGACGACCACTCTCATGTCTGGGTGTGCGCCCGGTGCACCGGGACGTGCCTGAAAGACGAGATGGACTGCCACGAGACGCACGCGATGTACCTCGCCGCGTTCGCGCCCGACGTGCTGAAGGTGGGGGTCACGAGGGAATGGCGCCTCGGAACCCGCCTCCGCGAGCAGGGCGCCGACCGCGCGGCGCACATCCGAACGTTCCCGAACGGCCGGATCGCCCGCGAGGTGGAGGCCGAGCTGGCCGCCGGCGAGGACCTCGTCGACCGCGTCCGCGTCCCCACGAAGCTCGACGGGTTCGGCCGTTCGGTCGACGAGGCCGCGTGGGAGGCGCTGCTCGACCGGTTCGAGCCGATCGAGCGGTTCGCGTTCGACTACGGGCTCGACCTCGACGAGCGACCCGTCGCGGAGACGATGGCCGCGGGGACCGTCCGCGGCTGGAAGGGCCGGGTGATCGTTCTCGACCGCGGCGGCTCGACGTACGCGGTCGACGCGCGCGACCTCGTCGGCTACGAGCTGACCGACGCGGTGCCGGAGCGGGAGCTACAGTCGAGCCTCGGGGCGTTCGGCGGGTGACCGGGGGCGTCCTCTCGCTGCTGTTCGGCGACCCGTTCGCCGTCATGAACACGGTCGGGCTCGTCGCGTTCGCGCTGGTCGGCGCGAGCAAGGCGGTCCGCGAGGAGTTCGACCTCTTCGGCGTCGCGGTCGTCGGGCTGGCGATGGCGTTCGCCGGCGGCGTCACCCGCGACCTCCTCGTCGCCCGCGTCCCGCTCGCGCTGCGCTCGCCGGTCGAGATCCTCCTCGGACTCGTCGGCGTCGGGCTCGCGGTCGGACTGAGCGCGTGGCTCGCCAGCCCCGACGAACACCCGGTGACGCTCGTCGCCGACGCCGTCGGCCTCGCGGCGTTCGCCACGACCGGCGCCATCGTCGCGACGGACGCCGGGGTGTCAGTCTTCGGCGTCGTCGCCGTCGCGACGATCAACGCCGTCGGCGGCGGCGCGCTCGCCGACATCCTCCTCGACCGGGCCCCGTTCATCCTCTTCGAGGACTTCTACGCGAGCTGCGCCGTGTTGGGCGGCGTCACCTACTGGCTGGTCGGTGCGCTCGGCGGGCCCTCGGGAGTCGCGGCCGCGGCGTGCGCGGCGGTGACCGTCGCCCTCCGGCTCGTCGCCGTCGCGCGCGGGTGGCGGCTCCCCACCGCGAAGCGGTTCGGCGACCGCTTCGGCAACTGATCTCCTCAGCGACCGAATCCCTCGACCGCGACGACTCGTCGGACGCCGAGGTACGCCGCCGCGGCGATAGCGGCGTACGCGACCACGAGGACGCCCGTCGTCGCGTCCGCGCTGTCGATGGCGAGCCGGGCGACCGCGTTCGCGGGGCCGCCGGCCATCGCCGTCGCGCCGCCGAACAGCACGAGGACCGCGACCGAGTAGAGCAGCTGGGCCGCCTGTCGGTCGGGCGCGACCGCCGCGATGCCGACCGCGACCGCGACGACGAGCGTCGTCAGCGCGGTCATCAGCGCCAAGATCGGGCCGACGTTCGCGACCGAGGTGCCGTTCGCCTCGAGGAGGAGCAGCCACAGCAGGGCCTGGCCCGGAGCGATCCCGATCGCCGCGGCGGCCTTCCCGTCGACGATCTCCGCGAGCGTGACGGGCGCGACGCGGAGGAGTTCCATCGTCCCCTGATCCAGCTCCTCCGTTATCGAGTCGACGATCAGCGATCCCGAGATGAACACCGGGAGGAAGACGAGGAGGGGGATCAACACGGTGTACGTGAACGTGAAGTACGGGCTGGTGTCGCTCCGGTCGGGCAGTGGCAGCGGCGACTCCTCGAGGTACTGCGCGCGGCTATCCCGTTCGTTCAGCTCGTAGGTCCGCAGCAGCTCGCGCAGCTGCACCACGATCACCGTCGTCTCCACGGTGGAGTCCGGGGCGGTGACGGCGGCCGACACCCGCCCCGACTCCGTGCGGGTCGCGACCACCACCGCGTCGGCCGCGTTCCGGTCGAAGGCCCTCCGCGCGGCGCCCGCGTCCTCGTACGGCGTGACGGTGGCGCCGGGCACCTCGCTCGCGGCGCGCTCCAAGTCGTCGACGGCGTCGCCCGCGGCCGCGACCTCGATCTCGGCGCCGTCGAGCGCGCCCGGGTCGTACATCGAGACGAGCCCGACGACGAGGAACGACGAGAAGGTCGCGATGAACAGCTGGATCCCGATCGCCAGCAGGATCGTCTTCTCGGCGCGCAGCCCGGCGAGCTCGCGCCCGGCGATCGTCAGGCGGCTATCCAAGGCTCACCACCCCGACGTTGTACGCGGCGTGCCCCAGCGTCGCCAGCGTCAGCGCCAGCGCGTAGGCGGTCCGCCCCCGGCTCGCGCCGACGCTCGCGACGCTCGTCGCGGCGACGTGAAGGACGAGCGGCGCGAAGAACAGCGCCGCCAACGCGAGCGGCGGCAGCCCGGAGAGCCCGGCCACGTCGGCGAACGCGGCCCGGCCGAGGAAGAGCTCGGTGAGACCGACCGCTTGGACGACCGCCGTGACCTTCTCCGCGAGGAAGAACCCGGTTCCCGAGGCGAATCCGACCGCGAGAGCGACGCGAAGCGCTCCGTCGCCTCCCCCTCTGCTCTCTCCTCCTCCGTCGCCGAACCCGTCGGTCCGCTCGAAGACGCCGCGCTCGAAGCCGGCGTAGAGCCCGACGCTCTTCGCGACCTCCTCGACGAACGCGATCGTCACGAGCAGCACCGGGATCGACACGGTGACCGGCAGCGCGAACAGCACCGCGACGGCCAGAAGCTCCGCGACGAACACGAAGGGGATCGTGCAGGCGGTGAGGAGCGCGACCGAGCCGAGCGCGCGGAGTCGGTCGCGATTGAGGAGCCCGCCGCCAGCCGGTATCGGGGAGAGCCGGACGGCGAGCGCGTCGAGGAACTTCCGCGTCACGGGCTTTTGCGAGAACATGTCCTCCTCGCGGTAGACGCCGAGGCCGAGGCCGAAGAGGAGGGCGGCGCCGACCGCCATCGGCGCGGTCGAGAAGAGCACCTCGCCCGCCGAGACGGCCTCGCCCTGGAGGTCGAAGACGACGAGCGTCAGCGGCGAGACGAGCGCGACGGGCGTCACGTTCGTGAAGATGGCCGGCACGAACGCGTACGTGGTCAGGAGGACGCTCACGCCCACCGTCACGAAGGTGAGCTCCTTGAACGAGCGCGCGAACATCGCGCCGACGAAGGTGGCCCCGAGGAACGTCGCCGCGACCGGCGCCACCGCGACCACCGAGAGCGCGCCGCCGCCGACGAGGAGCGCGATGAGGCTCGTGACGACCGCGGCGGCCGCCGCGTACGGCAGCGTCTTGCCGGCGACTATCTCCGCCGGCGACAGCGGCGTGACGAGCAGCGGCTCCCCCCGGCGGTTCGTCCGCTCGTCGAGGATCGAGGAGCCGTACGCCTGGATCAGGAAGTTCATCGGCACGAGGAAGACGAACGCCAAGAGCAGCGAGGTGAACGGGAACGGCGGCGTGATCGAGCCGGGCGAGCCGACGGTGTCCGCGCCGAAGGCCGCGCCGCCGATGGAGGGCACCGCGAAACCGCCGCCGTCGTCCGAACCCGCGCCGCCCTCGACTGATCCCGCGTCGCCCGTGCCGTCGCCGCCGTCGCCGCCGCTCGTGCCGTCGCCGCCGTCGCCGTCCGTCGCCCCACCCCCGCCGTCGCTCCCGCCGGTCCCTCCGTCGGAGTCGCCGGTCGACCCGCCCTCGGTCCCGCCGTCGCCGCCGCCGAGCGTCGCGCCGTCGTCGACGCCGGCCGATCGGCCGACGTACCGGAGCGTGACGACGACCGGGAAGGCGGCCGTCCGGTTCGGCTCGGCGCGCATCAGCCGCTCGTTGTGCGACGCGACGGCCTCGCGGACCGACGCGGCCGCCGCCTCGCCCTTCCGCGTGTCGCTCGCGCGCACGACGACCTCCTCGACGTCGGCGGCGTCGATCGATCCGCCGTCGCCGGAGCCGGGTTCCACCACGGTCACCACGACCGCGTCGGCGGTGTCGCCGAGCGAGGCCGTCCCGCCCGGGACCGGGCGCAGCGACGGCGCGTCCTCGATCGCGTCCGCGTACGGCGACTCGGCGTCGACGCCGACCCGGTACACGTCCCGGTCGACGTCGAGCCCGGCGACGCCGGTCGCGACGCCGACGCCGACGACGCCGCCGGCGACGAGGAGGAGGGCGACGCCGGCCGCGAGCGTCCGGCGGTCGACGCCCCCGGACGCGCGGGCGGACTCCCACCTCGCGACCCGGAGGACGCGGCGGACGCCGACCGCGAGCCGTCGGCCGACGCGGCGAAGCCTGTCGATCACTCGGTCGCCTCCGTGGTCGCCGGCTCCGTCGTCTCGGTTTCCGGTTCGTCGCCGTCGCCGTCGCCGTCGGCGCCGCTCGCGGCTTCGGTTCCGTCACCGCCGAGGTCGCCGGTGTACCGTCCGGGCATCGGCCGTCCGACGATGTCGAGGAACACGTCTTCGAGGCTCGGCTCGCGGCTCCGGATGTCGACGACCTCACCGCCGGCGTCGCCGACGGCATCGCGGACGGCCGCGACCGCGTCCATGCTCGGGACCGCCGTCCGGTACCGGTCGCCGACCTCCTCTGTCGTCGCGTCGAGCTCGGCGAGCGCGGGCGTCGCGGCCGGCTCGACGTCGGTGAACACGCGGTAGGTCGTCTCGCCGTGTCGCTCGCGGATCCCGTCGACGCTCCCGCGGGCGACGATCCGCCCCTCGTTCATCACCACGACGCGGTCGCAGACGGACTCGACGTGGTAGAGGTTGTGCGCGGAGAAGACGACGGTCTTCCCGGTCTCGCGGAGCTCGCGGGTGAACGCCAGCACGGAGTTCGTCGTCACGGGGTCGAGCCCGGAGGCCGGCTCGTCGTACACCAGCACGTCCGGGTCGTTGACGAGCGAGCGCGCGATGGCGACCTTGCGTTTCATCCCCTTCGAGACGTCGCCGAGGCGGCGCTCGCGGTGGTCCAGTTCGAGGCGGTCGAGCGCGGCCTCGATCCGCTCGTCGGCGACCTCACGAGGTACGTCGTAGAGGTCGGCGAAGAAGCGGAGGTACGACAGCGCGGTCATCTCCTCGTACAGCGGCGACTCCTCCGGCAGGAACCCGAGGTGGCGTCGCATCTCGGGGTCCGAGGCGTCGAATCCGGCCACGGTCACCTCGCCCGCCGTCGGCTCGACGAGGCCGGCGAGTATCTTGAGCGTCGTCGTCTTCCCGGCCCCGTTCGGACCGACGATCCCGAACACCTCGCCGTCGTCGACGGAAAAGTCGCTGTCGACCACGGCCGCGAAGTCGCCGTAGGTCTTCCGGAGCCCCGAGGCCTCGATCATGCGCACGGCTCCGCAGTCGGTCGGGTTAAACCCACTCCCGCGGTTATCGGCGGCGAGAACGCGGCGTGCGAAACGGGACCGGGGCGCGGAGCGAGCGCGCCGCGAACCGGCGCGTCAGTCCGTGTACGGCTTCTCGATGTTCGCGTCGCCGCTGATGTACGCGTTCATCCGACGAGTGATCCCGTCGAACAGCGTGATGAGCGGCGAGAGGACGCGCTCGACGAGCCGCACCGGCGACGCGACCCGCAGCGACCACGTCTCGGCGTTTCCGAGCCCGAAGGCCTTGGGGACTATCTCGCCGAAGACGAGGACGAGGAAGCTCGTACACAGCGTCGTCACCACGATCGCCGCCCCCGACGGGAGGTAGCTCGCGATCAGGACGGTCACGATGCTCGAAATGGCGATGTTGACGACGTTGTTCCCGACGAGCAGCGTCACGAGGAGCCGGTGGGGGTCGTCGTGTAGCTCCTTCAGCACGTCCCCCCGCGGGTCGTCAGTGCCGGCCTGCCGCTCGAACCATTCGGCCGGCAGCGAGAAGATGGCGGTCTCGGAGCTGGAGAAGAACGCGCTGAATCCCAGCAACACGATCACCGCTGCGGCCCCGATCACGCCGAGTGCGGCTCCGACCATGCCTCGTATCGAGAAAGGAGGCCAAAGAGGGTGTCGACGGGGGCCGCCTCGTGCGACTGAAACGACGCGGCCGCGTGGCTCTCCGGTCGCGTGACTGGCGATGCCACGACCGTTCCGGCGAGAAACGACGGTCGGGCGGCGCTACTCTTCTTCTTCCTCTTCTTCGACCGGCCCCCGTCCTCGCTCCCAGACCGCGTGGGCGGACGTGTCGTTCGGTGCCGTGTGCGAGACGTCTTTCATGGTGTCGCGATCGCTTGCCATATTGCCCTCCGATAGCTCGGAACCCCGTATTAACCCTTCGTGGAAAGAGATAATGAGTCCTGATACCATATTAGGTATTAATATGGAACGTCGCGACGCCGCCGGAGAATCTGAACGTATTCCGAGTATATCTCCTTGTACCCGTTGGAAAATTAACGAACGTACGGATAACGTCGAGCGACCGCAGCGATGAGGCGGACGGCCGCCGGACGAAGTAGCGTGTTCGGAAACCTCGACGCGGCCGGAAACGTCGACCGCGACGGCCGAGCCTCCGTGGTCCGCGAGGGCGCGACGCTCGCGGTCGGTCGCGACGTCGACGCGCCGCCGGAGCGGACAGCCAGGGCGCTCCGCGACACGCGGCGGTGGCCCGACTGGAGTCCGTCCGTCAGCGGCGTCGAGAGCATCGACCGGTACGTCGAGACCGGAACGACCGGGCGGGTCCGGGTCGCGGGCGTCTGGGTCCCGTTCCGGGTGACGGGGGCGACGCGTCTCCGGTGGGACTGGCGAGTCGCGCGGATCCCCGCGACCGGGCACCGGGTCGATCGGTACTCGGGAGAGCCGGACCGGTGTCGAGCGGTGATCGAGGTCCCGCTGGTCGCGGCCGCGTACGTCCCGGTCTGCCGGCGCGCGCTCGATCGGTTCGCGGCGCTCGTCGAGGGGGAGTGACCCGGGCGGCGCTCCGGCGCTGAGGCGTTCGGGCGTCTCAGTTCTCGTAGCCCTCCTCGAACGGGTCGATGACCGCGCTGCCGGGCTCGTCCTCGTCGCGGGTGAAGCCGGGCCCCTGGGTCGCCAACTCGAAGACGAGGCCGTCGGGGTCGGTGAAGTAGACGCTCTTGAAGTAGGTTCGGTCCTTCACCTCGGAGACTTCGACGTCGTGGGCTTCGAGGTGCGCCTGCCACTCCTCGAGCGTCGCCTCGTCTTCGACGCCGAACGCGAAGTGGTGGCTCGCGCCCGGGCCCGGCGTCCCCTGCGAGTCCGGGTACTCGAAGTAGGTGACGTTGGTCCCCGGCTCGCCCTCCGGCGTCGGCGAGAAGTAGTAGTGCGGCGTCCCGGGGTCGTCGTAGTTCTGGGTCCGCTTGACCGTGTGCCAGCCGAGCACGTCCTCGTAGAACGCGGTGGTCTCCTCGATGTCGGTACAGATGTTCGTGACGTGGTGGAGCCCGGTCGTCGGCGGCGCGTCGCTCATGGTCTGTGTGAACGCTCGTCAGGGAAGTAGTTAGTCGTACTGGCGACCCGGCGGACGGCGGACGTCGGTACGAAAAGGAGCGCGTTGCGTGCGCGTCGGTCGGCAAAACTTCGCGTGCGCGTCGGTGGCGGAACGGTTCGACCGCGGCTCAGACCGGCCAACCGGTTCGACCGCGGCTCAGAACAGGCCGACACCGACCGCGTACGGCCACGCGCTGCCGCCGACAGCGAGCAACGCGAGCGCCGCGCCGGCGCCGTAGACGTTCTTCAGGAAGCTCGTCATCTCGTTCTGCTTCTCCTCGGGGTCGTCCATCGACCAGAAGTCGTGCATCGTCACGGCGGAGACGAGGAGGAAGACGGCGAGCGCCCCGGCGGAGAGGACGGGGAACGCGCCCGCCGCGACGCCGAGGCCGCCGAGGACGAGGACGGCGCCGGACGCGATCACCGAGAACTGCGGGGCCGGGAGGCCCTTGAACTCGGCGTAGCCGGCCATCGTTTCGAGGTCCATGAAGTGGTTGAGGCCCATGAACGCGAGCGTCGCGCCGAAGACGATCCGGCCGAGCAGAAAGAGTTCGCCCGCGAGGGGGGTGTCGAACTGGAGCGGTAACGTCGCGAGTTCAGCTAACATCGTGTAACCTGCTATACGGACGTAACCTATTTATCGCTTCCCGGACCATTGGGTTAGTAGGTAACACCGATGTCATCACAGGACCTTTCGGCGGCGGAGTCGGCGGAGACGGCGGATTCGGGCGCTGACGTGGCGGCTGAGGCAACCGCGCCCGACACGCCCTGCCCGGTAATTGACTCCATCGAGCAGATCGGATCGCAGTGGCGGCTCGTCGTCCTCCACGAGCTGTTGAACGGCGAGGCGCGGTTCAACGAGCTGAAGCGGGAGACGGACGCGAACGCTCGGACGCTTTCGCGCGTGCTCGACGACCTCCAGGAGACCGGCTTCGTCGATCGACGGCTGGAGGAAGACTCGCCGGTGGCGACGTACTACAGTTTGACTGATAAAGGCGAGTCGCTCGCCCCCGTCTTCGAGGAGATCGACGACTGGGCCCACGAGTGGCTCGCCGAATGTGAAGCGTAAGCGTACGTTAGCAAGATTGAGCATCGTTTATAAATCAGAGTCCGTCTCGTGACTGTCCGTTTATAAGTCGCTAACAGCGAGTCGACGGTGAACACCCCCAAATTCCCAGCCGCGGGGGCGGCGCGAGCCACCGCGTCGTCTGACTCCCATGATCCCTCTTTCGTGTCGCCCCGCCCGACCGAAAGGCGCTTTTCGCGGGGCCGCGACCGTCCGGTATGCTCACGGTCGCGCTCGCGGGCAAGCCGAACGCCGGCAAGTCCACCTTCTACACCGCCGCCACGATGGCCGACGTCGACGTCGCCAACTACCCGTTCACGACGGTCGACCCGAACCGAGGCGTGACCTACGTCCGCACCGAGTGTCCCTGTCTCGACCGCGAGGAGCGCTGTGGCAACGAGAACTGCCGCGACGGGAAGCGCTACGTCCCGGTCGAGCTGCTCGACGTCGCGGGGCTCGTGCCGGGCGCCCACGAGGGGAAGGGCCTCGGCAACCAGTTCCTCGACGAGCTGACGAACGCGGACGTCGTGTTGAACGTCGTCGACGCCTCGGGCGCGACAAACGCCGAGGGCGACCCCGTCGAGGTCGGGAGCCACGACCCCCTCGACGACGTGGACTTCGTCGAGGAGGAGATGGACCTGTGGCTCGCGGGCATCGTCGACCGCAACTGGGAGGGCGTCGAGCGGCAGTCGCGTTCCCCCGACTTCGACCTCGAAGGGGCGCTCTCGGACATGCTCACGGGCTTCGGCGCGACCGAGCGCGACGTGACCGCGGTCCTGCGCGAACTGGAGTATCCCGACGACCCGAAGGCGTGGGACGACGGCGACCGCGAGGCGCTCGCGCGGGCGGTCCGCCGCCGCACCAAACCCATCGTCGTCGTCGCGAACAAGGTCGACGCGGCGCCGGACGGCGCGGTCGAGCGCATCCGCGAGGGGACGGACAAACCCGTGATCCCCGCGACCGCCGACGGCGAACTCGCCCTGCGCCGCGCCGCGGAGGCCGGCGTCGTCGACTACGACCCGGGCGACGAGTCGTTCGAGGTCGTCGGCGACGTCTCGGATGACCAGCGCGCCGGCCTCGACGCGCTGCGCGAGTCGATGGCCGAACACGACGGGACTGGCGTTCAGACGGCCCTGAACGCCGCCGTCTACGACCTGCTCGACCGGATCACGGCCTACCCGGTCCAGGACGCCGGCAAGTGGACCGACGGGACCGGGAACGTCCTCCCGGACGCGTTCCTGCTGCCTTCGGGGTCGACCCCGCGGGACCTCGCGTACGCGGTCCACTCCGACATCGGCGAGGGGTACCTCCACGCGGTCGACGCGCGCGCCTCGCGCCGGATCGGCGAGGACCACGAGCTGAGCGAGGGCGACGTGGTCAAGATCGTCTCGACCGCCGGCCCCTGATCGGGACGGAGCGACGCCCTCTCGGTCCTGCTGGGTCCTTCCGGGCCTCACCACCGCTCACTCCAACGGTCGCGCGTACGTCACCTGTTTGGGCTCGAAGCCCGCGTCCCGGTAGAACCGCCGCGCGCCGTCGTTGCCCCACTCGCAGGAGACGGTGAGGTAGTCGCGGTCGGCCTCGAGGGCCATCGCCGTCACCCGGTCCACGACCGCCGTGCCGTACCCCTCGTTCCGGTGGTCCGGGTCGATTTCGAGGTTCACGACGTCGAGGTACCGGCCACGCTCTCGGGAGGGGCGCTCTCCGGTCTCGACGGTGACGAACCCCACCGTCTCGCCGTCGGCGACGACGAGGTAGTCGGTCGTCGCGGGGTCGTCGAGGTGCGCGCGGAAGCCGTCGTCCGGCACCGATCCCGCGTCCTCGTAGACGATCTCGTTCAGCTCTGAGTGCGCCTCCATCGCCGTCGCGAGGTCGTACCACCGTTCGACGAGGGCGTCCAGGTCGCCCTCGCCGGCTTCGACGAGTTCCATGTCCGCCGGGACGGCGGAGGGTCCCTTCAGCCTTCCCTCGGCGCGGGTCGGCGTCACGTCCGGGAACGCGGCGCGGCTCCCGCGTGCGACCGATAGGCACATCCCGATCGCCCGAGACGGGCTTGTAGAGAGCGGCCATGCTCGGGCTCGAACACGACTTCCGGATCGTCGACACCCGCGCGACCCTCGACCCCGACGAGTCGTCGGTCGCCACCCACGGCCGAGACATCTCGCCGGAGCGGCTGGAGCGCGAGATGCTCCAGGCGGGCATCGTCCGCGCGGTCGCGAGCCCCGGCCAGCGCGCCGCCGGGCGGAGCTACCTCCGCGCGAACAACGCCGTCGCGCGCCTCTCCATCGACCGGCCGTTCGTCGCGTTCGCCCGCCTCAACGGCCCGCGCGACCCCGGGACCGGACCGGTGTCGGCGGTCCGGAACCTCCGCGCCGAGCGCGACGACCACCACACCCGGCCGGACGACGTCGAGCAGTACTCCTACGACGACCGCTTCCACGGCTTCACGCTGGCGCCCCACGCCGACGGCCTCCCGAACGAGGACGTGCTGGCTCGGCTGGAGGACGCGGACCTCCCCCTCTTCGTCCACGCCGGTCGGGAGTTCCCCCCCGAGGCGGTCGAGACGGAGCTGCTCGGCTACGACCTCCCGGTCGTGCTGGGGAGCTTCGGGGGCTACCCGCTGGACGCCGAGCTGATGAATCAGACGCTGGACCTGTTGGACGACTACGACCGCGTGTACGTCGACACGAGCGCGGTCCGGTACCGCGAGGTGCTCGAACGCGGCGTGCTGGAACACCCCGACCGCGTCCTCTTCGGCTCCGGCGCGCCCGACGTCCACCCCAACGTCGGCGTGATGGAAGTGCTCACCCTCGACGTCTCCGAGGACCTGATGGCCCGCGTGCTGGCGAAGAACCCCGCGCGCCTCGTCCCCGCGCTCGCCGAGGGCGCGGACGTCTGACGACGGGAACCGCCGCCCGCGGATTCCCCCTCGGCGCCGAAGCGACGGCCACTTGTCGCGTCGCGGCCGACCGACGACAATGAGCGACGAGGACGCGGACGTCCCGCGGACCCGCGCCGACGATCCCCACGTCGAGGTCGTCCGCGCGGTCGGCCACGAGAACGTCACCGCCGAACACGCGAGCACGTTCGAGCTCACGACCGACGACTGGCTCACCCCCGCCGGCGACTGTATCGTCGGCGTCGAGGCGGACCGGACCCCGCGAGACTTCTCCCCCGAGTTCCGCGAGGCGTGTCGGGACGCGGACGCGACGGTCGAGGCGACGCTCGTCGTCGACGCCGGCGACGAGACGTACGAGGAGACGATCACCGGCCGCGGCGACCCCGACCTCGCGCTGCTCGACGACCGCTCGATGGTCGGCCGGACGAGCGGCTACACCGACGACGAGCGGACGATCCTCGTCGACGGCGACGGCGCGGCCGCCGACCTCGACCGCGACCTCGTCGGCGCGCTGGCCGACGGGGCCGACCTCACGCTTCGGTTGGCGGTCGAGCCCGACGAGTAACTGCCACGCCGGAACCGTCTCAGTCGTCTGCCGCCGTCGCAAAATTAGACAACCCTAAATGAGTTTACCGTTGTTCCGCAACCCTTTTGCGGGGGTCCCGGGATGAACTGTGTATGAGCGACGTGAAAGCGGAACTCCGCGAACAGTTCTTGGAGGCGTTCGGCGGCGCAGACTTCCCCGTCGAGAACCAGATGGACCTCGTCCCCGCGCTGCCGGACGGTCCGGCGACGAAGTTCGAGGCCGGCGACGTGAGCTTCACCGCGATGGAGATGGCGGCGAAGCTCGGCAGCGAACAGGAGTTCCCCTACGACACCGCCGAGGAGCTCGTCGACGACATCCTCGACGGGCTCGAATCGAAAGGAATGATCTGAGACGGCCGACCGACACGGAACTTTTCCGTCGACACTCCGCGCTTTTCGGTTCCGTAGCCGACGCGCCGGCGGGAGGTTGATTACCGCGGAGCCGCTACGGCGGGTGTGTTCGCCGAGATCACGAGCCTGGTGCCGCGGTGGGTCCTCTGGGGGGTCGGCCTCGGGATCGCCGCCACCGGGGTGGTCGCGCTCGCCTTCTACCTCGGCGACCGGTTCGTGCCGGCTCCGGCCGCGTCGGCCGGCCGCCGCGGCGCCGCCGGCGACGAGCGCCGCCGCCGCGAGATCCGGACGTATCTGACCGCGGCCGGCGAGCGCTTCGCGGAGGACCACGCGTTCGACGGCGTCTCCGTTCCCTTCTACCTCCCCGAGCGCGGCGTCGCGATCACCTTCGACGCGCACGACTACTTCCGGCTGGAGGGCGAGGGCGTCTACACGGTCCTCTGCGAGCACGAGATGCCCGGCCGCGGGCTCGGCCGCCGGCTTCCGTTCGACGTCGACGAACCCGACTGGGCGACCGACGAGTCCGGTTCGGGGCGCGACCGCACCGGTCGGTTCGGCGGTGGCGGCTTCGGGACCGGCCGATCGGCCGGCGCCTCACGGCCGGGCGGCGCCGCCGGCCGCGCCGACCCCGTCGGCGACGCCTTCGACGAGCTCGGCGTCTCGCGCGACGCCGACCTCGACGCGGTGAAGGGCGCCTACCGCGAGCGCGTCAAGGAGACGCACCCCGACCAGGGCGGCGACGAGGAGTCGTTCCGGCGCGTCCGCGAGGCGTACGCGACCGCCCGCAACCACGTCGACGGCGGTCCGGCCGACCGCGACGCGGACCGCCGCCGCGAGCGACAGACCGGGTACGGGCGGTGACGCGAGCGGGCGCCGAGGTCGACTCCGCGTTCTCCGACGTCGCCTTCGCGGAGCGCGCGATCTACCTCCCCGCGAACGACGCGCTCGTCGTCGCCGACCTCCACGTCGGCCGCGGCGAGGCCTCCGCCGTCTCGCTCCCGCTCGGCGAGCGCGCGGACCTGATCGACCGGCTCCGCGACCTCCTCGACCGGTTCGATCCGGCGACGGTCGTCGTCGCCGGCGACGTCGTCCACACCTTCGACCGGGTCAGCGACAGGGCCCGCGGGGCGCTGGAGGCGCTCCGCGACGCCTGCGACGCACGCGGCGCCGCCCTCGAACTCGTCGCGGGCAACCACGACGCCGCGCTCGCGGACGCGTGGGACAGTCGGGTCCGCGACGAGTTGGTCCTCGATGAGTCCGGGGACCGGACCGCGAGCGACGCGCCCCGGACCGTCGTCTGTCACGGCCACGAGGCGCCCGCGACCGCGGCGGACCGGTACGCGATCGGCCACGTCCACCCGACGATCGAGATCGAGGGCGACCGCCGCCCCTGCGTCCTCCGCGGCGAGGGGACCTACCGCGGCGCCGACCTCCTCGTGTTGCCCGCGTTCACCCGGCTCGCCCCGGGCGTGGCCGTCAACGACATGCGGACCGACGCGTTCGACTCCCCGCTCGTCACCGACGCGGACCGACTGGCGCCGGTCGTTATCGACCCCGACGGCGGGGACGGGCCCGCCGCCGACGCGGGGGGCGGCGCGGGCGACGCCGGAGCGGTCCTCCGGTTCCCGCCCCTCGGCGAGTTCCGCGAGCTGTTGTGAACGCTTTTGTTCTGTCGTGCGTACTGTGAGCTATGAACACGGAGAACGCCTGCCTGGGCTGCGGCGAGCCGTTCGACTGGGGCGACGGCGAGTGCCCCGAGTGCGGCTGGGACCGCGACGAGTGGGCCGCGAGCGGCCGACACGGGCTGGAGAAGGAGGGGCACGGCGAGCCGGAGGAGGACGGGGAGTCCCGCGGCGGCGGGCTCGGCGGCCTCGGGCCGATCCGCTGAGGCGGGAAGCCGCGAGGGGTCCGACACCGCTCTCGAACCGCGGCTCAGTCGTCGCCGCTGAGCGTCCACGTCGAGGTGAACTCGTCGACGTCGCCGTCGTACGCCGAGGGACCGTCGCCAGACTGATCGACGTACGACGCGCCGGAGCCGTCCGGGCCGTCGGGGCCGTGGCGCGCCCGGTGGAGCGCGTCGCAGACGGCGCCCTGTCCGCCCATGTTCACGCTCGCCAGCCGGGAGCGCTTCTGGACCACGTCGAGTCGCTCGGCCGGGATCGGGTCGCCCTCCGGCGTCAGGAACAGCGTGTCGTCGGGCCCCGTCACGTGGCCGCTCGTCTCGACGCGGTCGAGGTAGTCGGCGACCGGGTCGGCGTCGACGACGACCGAGAGCCCGCCGAGGTCGACGTGGGCCTCGTCGCCGGCGACCTCGACGTCCGAGCGTTCGATCGCGACGACCTGTTCCGGGTCGACGCCGGCGTCGAGCAGCGCGTCGACCGCCTCGCGCTGCGTGGAGACGCGAGCCTTGTCGGCGATGGCCGCGCGCACCTCCGCCACGCCGCCGTCCGCGTCCGGGAAGGTCTCCCCGAAGGTGTCGCGGGCGTTGACGCCGGTCGTGATCTCGTCGCCGTGCATGTGGTCGCACAGCTCGATCCGCGCCTCGTCGGCCCAGTCGAGCCCCTCGACCTCGTCGCGGGCGTCGGTCGCCATCATCCACGCGAACGCGGGCGAACACCACGCGGTCGGGAGCGTGAACCGGACCTCGACGCGGTCGCCGTCGACCTCGATCGCGTCGACGTAGTCGAGTTCGACGATCGAGCGGGCGAGCTCCGGGTCCTCGACGCGGTCGAGTCGGTCCCTGACCGCCGAGATTCGCTGCGGCTCGCCGGCCGGGTCGCTCGGGGAGTCGCCGCCGGTGTCGCTCCCGGCGTCGGCCGTCGGGTCCGTGCTGCTCCCCGACATCAGTCCGCGGCGGCCCCCGCGTCCCCGCCGTAGTGGGCGCCGAGGTCGAACCGCTCGGTGATGTCGTCGTCGCGGAACTGGCGCTTCTTCTCCTCGATGTCGATGTCGTACAGCTCCGCGACGTTCTCGCCCATGACCTTCTTCATCGTCTCGACGTCGAGTTCGACCCCGTACTCGTCGCGCTGCTCGTCGGTGAGCTCCGCGTTCATCACCTGGTCGACGAGCCAGTCGGGGTTCCACAGCGCGTAGTCGGAGCCGAACAGGACCCGGTCCTCGCCGAGCCAGTACAGCAGCTCGCCCATGATCTCGCCGAACTTCCGCGGGCGGTTCGTCGTCATCGCGGAGGCGACCGCGAGTCCGCCGTACACGTTCGGCTCCTGGGCGGCGATCCAGCAGAAGTCGTCGAGCCGCGGGAGCCCGACGTGGTTGACGATGAAGTTGAGTTCCGGGAACGACGAGGCTGCGTCGTCGATGTCCTTCACGTCGAACGCGTCGCGGTTGAGCGGGCGGATCGTCGGTCCCTTGTGGGCGTTGATGTTCTCGATCCCGAGGTCGGCGCACTTCTCTAAGAACTCGAAGGCCTCGTCGCTGTCGAGCCGCCACCCCTTCGACTCGCCGCGCCACTCGGCGGTGTACAGCTTCACGCCGGGGATGTCGTACTCCTCCTTGAGATGTTCGAGGTATCGGAGTCCCTCCTCGCCGTCTCGCGGGTCGAAGCTCCCGTTCAAGACGAACCGCTCCGGGTACTCCTCGGCGAGCTCGGCGTTCTGCTCGGTCGTGTTGAACCCCTCGTCGTAGAAGTCGTCGAGGTAGGTCGGCTGGAAGATCGCCATGTCGGCGGCCGCGTTCCCGAACAGGTCCTCGGTCATCTTGTCGGCGCCGTAGTGCCGGTACGTGTCGATGTCCCACTGCTTCTCCTCCGGGGTGAACCCGGTGTGGTAGTCGTAGAAGCACTGGAGGAACTGCTCGCCCCCCTCGTGAATGATGTTCTCCTCCCGGGCATCCCACAGGTGAACGTGGCCGTCGATGACGAATATCTCCTCGCCGTCCATCTCGTACATACAAGTTAGCGTGAGTGTTGGTCACATATAACTATAAGGATCGTTCAGTATCGTTACCAATGGTAAGATGAGAGGTCTCGACACGTACGCTGGTCACCCGAACCACGCACATCCGTAACGAATGTTTATGTAGGTGTGTGAAAGAGTGTGAAACACATGCAAGCTGCCAGACTCCACGAGTACACCGACGACATGAGCGAGGGGCTCACGATCGACGAGGTAGACCGACCGCACGCGACCGGCGCGAGCGACGTGATCGTCGAGGTCGAGGGGGCGGGCTGGTGCCAGACTGACAACCACATCATCGAGGGGATGTGGGAGGAGTACGTCCCGCAGGACCTCCCGATGACGCTGGGCCACGAGAACGCGGGCACCGTCGTCGAGACGGGCGAGAACGTCGAGATCGTCTCGGAGGGCGACCCGGTGATCTGTCACCCGGTCCAGACCTGCGGCACCTGTCGTCCCTGCCGGCTCGGCGAGACGATGTACTGCGAGAACGACTCGTTCAACGGGCTCACCGTCGACGGCGGCTTCGCCGAGTACCTCCACACCAGCGAGCGCTCGGTGATCCCGCTGCCGTCGGGCGTCGAGCCGATAGACATCGCGCCCCACGCGGACGCCGGCATCACCGCGTACCACGCCGCGAAGAAGGCGGTCGCCGACCTGAACCCGGGCGACCACGCGGTCGTCATCGGCGTCGGCGGCCTCGGCCACATCGGCCTCCAGTGCCTGAACGCCATGAGCGCGGCCCGGATCACCGCGGTCGACCTGAAGCAGTCCGCCCTGAACCTCGCGGACGGGTACGGAGCCGACCACTTAATAAACCCGAGCGAGGCCGACGTCGCGGCCGAGATCGAGGGGATCACCGACGGGACGGGTGCGGCGCAGGTGCTCGACTTCGTCGGCGAGGACGTGACGACCTCGTACGCCCCCGACATCACCGCCGCCGGCGGCGACCACCACATCATCGGCTACGGCGGCCACGTCCACGAGCCGGCGCAGGCGCTGGTGAACGGCGAGTTCTCCTTCGTCGGCAACATCGTCGGTCGGTACGCCGAGCTACAGGAGCTCGTCGCGCTCGTCGAGCAGGGCGACGTCGACCTCCACACCAGCCGGTACGACCTCGGCGAGATCAACACCGTCGCCGAGAAGCTCGAACACCGGGAGATCGACGGGCGCGCCGTCATCACGCCCTGAGTCGGGCCCGGACGCCGAGCCGCAGTCCACGGAAGATTTTTATCGTTGGTTTCGAACACTCCCGATTATGGAGCGCAGAGCCCTCCTCACGGCGATAGGCGGATCCGCCGTCGCGCTCTCCGGCTGCGTCGGCGAGCCCGGAACGGACCCGGCGGCGAACGGGACCGACGGCGGCGCGAACGGGACCGACGGCCAATCGGACGACGGAGACGGGACGAGCCCGTCGCTCGACGTCGAACTCCGAACGGTGCCCCACGTCGTCACCGCCTACGAGCCGTCGCCGAGCCGCGGGATCGACCCGGACCACGTCGTCCCCGAGTCGGAGGTTCCGGACGCGCTGCGCGACCCGCTCGCCGCCGCGCTCGACGGCGGGTTCGAGACCGACGATCCGAGCGACGCGCTGCTGGCCGCGGTCGACGAGTTCCGCGTCTACGACCGCGGCGAGCTGAAGCCGTACGTCGATATCGACGGGACGCGCTACGCGTTCGACCCGACGCTCCCGACGTTCACCGCGGAGCTCCTCGACGAGGAGGCCGACGAGTACGACGAGGACCGCGTCCTCCGCGAGGCGGGACAGCGCGACGACCGCCGCTCCGAGGCGGTCGAGACCTTCGTCGACGCGTTGACCGCGTACGGCCCGAACGTGGCGCGGGGGGAGTACCGACGGTGCGTCCGCCCGGAGTCGGTCGCCGCGTTCCTCGAGGAGTACGACTACCTGGAGGACGGGCTCGGCGTCTCCCGGATCCGGACGGCCGTCGAGAACGAGGCCCCGCCGTACGGGATCACGGCGAGCGAACTGACCGACGGCGAGATGTGGGATCGACCGGTCGTCGACGAGTCGACGCTCGCCGACGAGGTCGTCACCTTCTTCGAGCGCGCGCTGGCCTCGGAACACCGGGCGCCCGCGCTGCCGACGGCGGACCGGAGCCAGCTCTTCGCCGCCGACGTGCCGGACGCCTACGAGGAGTTCGCCGCCGGGCGCGACGGGCCGGTCTACTACCGGATCGGCGGGACCGTGTACAGCATCCTGGTCGGCGAGTCGCTGTACGACCGGCTCCCGGTGTCGGTCTCGGTCGCGGCGAGCGAGGACGCGGCCCGCGAGTTCACGCTCACCGTGGCGCCCGAACCCGAGAACGCCGACGGCGACGCCGAGGGGCCGTACACGTTCACGAGCCGGGGCGCGCTTCCGAGCGCCCTCTGGGTTTTCCACGATGGCGAGCGACGCTCGCTGGAGATCGTGGAGACAGAGGGCGTCGAGGGGCCGCACCCGAGCCGCAGCGACGGGCAGGCGTTGGAGTCGCTCACCGCGGGCGGCGAGATGGCGGCGACGTACGCCGTCCCGTCGGACCTGCCCGCGGGGACGTACGTGGGCCGCGGCCTGTTTTACGTCTCGTGGAACGTTCCGGGGCAGACCCCGAGCGAACACGGGGCGTACCCGTTCGAGGCGGCGATCGCGGTCGAGTGAGCGGACCCGGTCCTCCCCCGGCCGACCGAGCGCTCTCGGCGCGCGCGCGGACCGGGACGACCCCGGCGGGGCGGACGCAACTCGGGGAGGCTCAAATCGGCGCTTCACTCACGGGAAGGCATTTGTCGCCCGTTCGTGATCCCGGCGTATGGACACCTCCGTCTCGTCCGCGTCCGGGCCCGCTCCCTCGCGGCGGTGGTCGCTTTACGCCGGCGCCTACGCCTTCGGCTGCGGCGCGGCCACGTCGCTCCTCCTGTCCGCCGTCCTGCGCGTCTTCGTTCAGGTGATCGGGCTCCCCGAGTCGTTCCCCGTCCCCCTCCTCGCGGCGCCGGCCCTCCTCGTCGGCGGCGCGGTCTGGTGGGCGCTCGTCGAGCGCCGGGCGGCGTACACCTACCCCGCCGGGGTCGCATACGGGGCACTGACGGCGCTCGGAACCGGACTCTGCTGGACCGCGTTGTTCCTCGTCGTCTGGAGCGTCGACCTGCTCGCTGCCGGACCCACGCCGCTCCTCGTCGGCCTCGTGGTCGGGGGAACGACGGCCGCCGGGGCGCTGATCGGCCCGCCGCTGATCCTCGTCCGGCGGCGCTACGCGGAGAGGTGAGGCGCGGCCGCGACCGCTAACTCCTTGTGACGCCGGCCCACATCGTTCGCCCATGGACGAGAACGGCGCCGGCGCGGACGCACCCGGCCGTGAGGGTCGGACCGATCCCCTCGCCGACGAGGACCTCTACCGCGTGCTCGGCCCGGACGGCAGCCCCCTGCCGGACGCGACGGTCCCGGACCTCTCGGACGAGGCGTTCCGCGCGATCTACCGCGACCTGGTCGTCACGCGCCGGTTCGACGAGCGCGCGGTGAGCCTCCAGCGGCAGGGCCGGATCGGCACGTACGCGCCCTGCGCGGGCCAGGAGGGGTCCGCGGTCGGCTCGACGCACGCGCTCGCTGACGACGACCTGATAAGCTACCAGTACCGCGAACACGGGGCGGTCGTCGTCCGCGATCTGCTCTCGGAGTACCTCCCCTACTGGATGGGCCACGAGTCCGGGACCGAAGCGATCGCCGACGGCAACGTCTTCCCGCTGAACATCGGCATCGCGGCGCACCTCCCGCACGCGGTCGGCGCCGCGTGGGCGTTCGATTACCGGGACGAGGAGCGGGTCGTCGCCTGTCACTTCGGCGACGGCGCGACCAGCGAGGGGGACTTCCACGAGGCGCTGAACTTCGCGGGCGTGTTCGACACCCCGACCGTCTTCTGCTGTCACAACAACGGCTGGGCGATCTCGATCCCCCAGTCGCGCCAGACCGCGAGCGACACCTTCGCCCAGAAGGCGACCGCCTACGGGTTCGACGGCGTCCGCGTCGACGGGATGGACCCGCTCGCGAGCTACGCGGTCACGCGGGAGGCGGCCGAGCGCGCGCGGGGGGGCCAAGACGAACCGGAGGGGGACGGAGGCGACAAAGACGACCCGCGCCCCGCCCTCATCGAGTTCGTCGAGTACCGGTTCGGTGCGCACACGACCGCCGACGACCCGACCGCCTACCGCGACCCCGACGACGTGGACCCGTGGCGCGCGCTCGACCCGCTCGATCGGATGGAGGCGTTCCTCCGCGAGACCGGCCGGATCGACGACGAGGGCGTCGCGGCGATCCGCGAGGAGGCCGACGACGTCGTCGCCGACGCCATCGACTTCGCGGAGTCGGCCACGGCCGACCCGGCCGACATGTTCGACTACGCGTACGCCGAGCTCCCGCCCGAGGTCCGCCGCCAGCGCGACGAACTGCTCGCGGCCGTCGAGGAGCACGGCGAGGACGCGTTCCTGCGCGAGGAGTAGCGGTCGACCGCGAGGCGGTGCCGCCGCGGTCCGAGGACCGGCACGCCTATTGGTCCGCCGAGAGGTGTGCCCGCATGAACGACGCCGCCCTCCGGACTCGCCTCGACGCGATCCTCCTCCTGCTGGCGACGAACGCCCTCCTCCTGTTCGGGATCGGCTTCCGGTACGCGAGGGAGACAACGGTGGGAGTAACCGTCCTCGCCGCGCTCGTCGGGTACGGGCTCGTCCGGGGACGGCGGTCCGGCGCGCTGCCGTGAGAGGCGCCCGGCGCGGTGCCGCCCGTTCGGTTACAGGTGCTCCGCCGCCGCGTCGGCCGCCGTCCGGCCGCTCTCCAAGGCGCCCTGAATCGACGACCACTCCGTGTAGTCGCCGGCGAGGACGACCGGCCCCTCCGGGTCGTCGGGGTCCGGGAGGTCGGCGTGGACGCCCGGGGGCTGCGCGAACTGCGCGAACCGGATCCGGTGGACCTCGAGGGTCTGCAGCCCCTCGAACTGGCGCTCGGGGAACCACGCCGCGAGCGCGTCGCGGACGTCGTCGCGGAGGTTCGTGTCGTCGCGGTCGAGCGCGTCCTCGCCGAGGAACGTCGCGGCGAGCAGCGCGCGGTCGTCGGGCGCGTACTCGGGCGCGACCTCCGACATCGGGACCACGGCGTTCGGCGACTCGTCGGCCGCGTTGAGCAGGATGCGCTCGCCCGTCTCGAACGGCTCCCCCGCGGGGAGCGCGTACCAGCCGGTGACGTTCGGGACGCCCTCCGTGGGAACCGACTCGACGCCCGTGAGTCGCCGGGCCTCGGGCGGCGAGGTCGCGACGACGACCGCGTCCGCCTCGCGGGTCGCGCCGTCCGCGAGTTCGACGGTCGCGCCGTCGGCGTCGGCGGAGCCGGACCGGAAGGGGATCCGGCCCTGTCCCGCGATCCGGACGGACTCCACGTCCTCGCCCGTCTCGATGTCGACCCCGGCCTTCCGGGCGCGGTCGGCGAGCGCGGCGGGAAGCGCGGCCATCCCCTCGGCGGGGACGCCGATCGACCCGCGCCCCATCGCGCGGAACGTGTACTCGAAGACGTGCTTCGAGGTCGAGAGGGTGCGGTCGAGGGTGATCCCACCGTAGAACGGCTCCACGAAGTTCTCGACGTAGTCATCGGCGAACCCCCAGTCGCGCAGGTACTCGCGGATCGGCGCGTCCGGCCCGGCGAAGAACGCGTCCTCGTCGCGGTTCGCGAGGTCGTACCGGAGCGCGAGCGTCCGGAGTTTGTCTGAGAAGGACACCTCGTCGTTCAAAAGCGAGGGGAGCGCGGAGAGCGGGTCGCGCAGGGGGTCGCCGAGGGTCGAGCGCGACCCCGGCCGACAGATCGTCGCGCCGGGGGCGAACGTCCGGAGGTCGAGGGCGTCGAGCCCGTCGGCGCCGAGTTCGCGCTCGACGGCGGGGTAGCCCGAGAAGAGGACCTGGAAGCCGCGGTCGAGGGTGAAGCCGTCGACCGTCTCCGTGCGCACCCGGCCGCCGACCTCGGGCCGTCGCTCGTACAGCGTCACGTTCGCGCCCGCCTCGGCGAGCCGCGTCGCCGCGACGAGCCCCGCCAGCCCGCCGCCGACGACCGTGGCGTCTCCGTTCATACGTCGAGTATCGGGTCGCGGGTTTATAAGCGGCGGCGAGATCGGCTCGCGGAGGTCGCGGTGACCACGCTTTTCTCGGGGCCGCGAGATCTTCACGCGTGGATCGAGTCGCACTCGCCCGGTGGCTGTCGCTCGCCCTCGTCCCGCTCGGCGTCTGGCTATCCGTCAGCGGTTCGAACGCGGGAGCCCAGCTCGGCGTGCCGGTCGTCCTGTTCGGACTGGCCGGGTTCAGGCTGTCGGACCGGCTGTTCGACCCGGACGCCGCGTCGTCGTGGGGTTCCATCGACGCGAGAGCCGCGGACCTCTTCCAGCTCGGCGCCGCGTTCCTGGTGTTTGCGTTTCTCACTGTTGTTTTGGGCGGGTTCGAATCTCTCTCGGCCGTCGGCGCGTCCCTCCGGTCTCCGGGGGCGTCCGTCCTCGTCGCCGTCGTCGCCGGGGCGGTTCTCGGCGGCGGGCTGACGGCTCTTACGTACCGATGGGGGCGGCTTCGAGCCGTGAGTCAGACGGTCCGGTTCCGAGCGATCGGCGGTGCCGCCACGTTCGGGACGTACCTCGCGCTCCTCGTCGCGGCGCCCTCGTCTGCGTTCCTGTACGCCGCGGTGTACGCGCTCGGTCGGTTGATCGCGCTCTTCCGACTGCCACCCTCCTCGCAGTGGTGATGTATCGGAACCGGTGAGCGGTCCGGACTCGGTTCCGTCGTGCGAGCGGATTTCCTCTTTATAAACAGACGGCCGACGCGAACGCCCACGAAGCCCCAGCCGCGAGGCGGGCGCACGCTCGCTGCGCGCTTCAGTCGCTCACTTCGTTCGCTCCTTCCAGTGCTTGCGTCGCC
>NZ_JBZVGZ010000033.1:0-31949 GCF_058630335.1 Halorubrum sp. SD41 | reverse complement strand
GTTGCCGTTGTCGTGGCGGAGCCGCCAGCGGTACTCGTCGGCGCTGTCGCGGAACAGCTCGAACGTCGCCTTGCTCGCGCTCGCCTCCTCGTCGATTGCGGCCGCCTCGTCCGGCCACTCCATCTCGATCTCGAAGTGGACCGTCCCGTCCTCGCGCTCGAGTTCGACCTCGACGTCGCCGGTCGCCGCCGCGTCGACGGTCACCGTGCCGTCCTCGTCGACCGGCACCGGTTCGCCGCGGCCGAGCGCGCGGGCGATCCGGCGGAGGTACGTGGCCAGCCCCTGTCGGGTCCGCGACCGACTCGACTCGTGGATTGTCTCTTCTGGCATCAGGGAACGGTCTCGCGCGTGAAACAAAAGGGTACGCCCGAACACGGGCGTCTCGGGTGCCACCCCGGTTGTTCGGCGTCCGACGGTCACGCCGCGGGGGCCGACCCGCCCGGTCGCTCCGCGACGATCGTCTCGCCCGCGCGCACGCTGTCCCCCTCGGCCACCAGCAGGTCCTCGCGGGTCACGTCCGCGGGCAACACCACGTCGGCGCGGGAGCCGAACGAGACGTGGCCGACGCGGTCGCCGCGCTCGACGCGGTCGCCGGCCTCGACGGACGGGTGGATCCGGCGGGCGAACCAGCCCGCGATGACGAGCAGCTCGTACTCGCCGAAGTCGATCGCGACCTGCTCGTTGCGGTCCGACTCCTTGTCGAACGCCGGGCGGTTCGCGCCGGGGCGGTGGCGCACCTCGCGGACCTCGCCGGCGAGCGGCGCGCGGTTGACGTGGACGTCGGTGACGTTCATGAACACGCCGACGCGGAGGCGCGAGCCCTCCTCGCGCACGACGGAGACGGTGCCGTCGGCCGGGGCAACGACCGCCTCGTCGCCCGTCGGCGGGTCGCGCTCCGGGTCGCGGTGGAACCAGAGGACCCCGAGCGCGAGCGCGACGAGCGCGGCGCCGACCGGCGGGAGGAACGGCAGCGCGACGGCGCCCGCGAGCGCCGGGACGAGCGCGAGGTCCCACGCCGCGTCGACGACCGGGAACGGGAGGAGCCGCGAGAGCGGCGGCGCTCGGCTCACGGGGCCGCCTCCGCGTCCCGCAGCTCGGGCGAGAGCTCGGTCCGGCCGGCCGCCCACGCCGCGAGCAGGTGGACGAGGTGGGTCGTGTCGTCGAGCCCGTCCGACATGTCGAGGTCGGCCTCGCCCGCGAGCGCGTGGAGCCGGGCGAGGTCGTCGCCGCCGTACTCGGAGCCGGCGCGGGCGACGCGGAGCGTCTCGCGAAGCAGTTCCCCGCCGTCGTACCCCTCGTCGAGGAGGTCGTCGAGCGTCGAGCGCGCGTCCTTCAGGTCGCCGCTTCGGGCGTCGGCGAGCGCCTCGCGGAGCGCGTCGTCGTCGCCGACCTCGCCCAGCGCCTCGTAGGCGGTCGACATGGTGATCTCGCCGCCCTCGACCGCGGTCGCCTGCGCCGAGAGGATCGCCTCGCGGAGGTCGCCGCCGGCCGCGCTGGCGACGAACTCCAGCCCGTCGCCGTCGTAGTCGACGCCCTCGCGGTCGCAGATCGCTTCGAGGACGTCGATCGTCTCGTCGGTCGTCGGCGAGCGCACGCGGACCGGGAAGCAGCGCGACCGGATCGGGGCGATGAGCTTCGACGGCTGGCGGGTCGCGATCACGAACTGGGTGGTCCGGTGGTGCTTCTCCATCACGCGGCGCAGCGCCTGCTGGAAGTCCTCTCGGATCGCCTCCGCGTTGTCCAACAGGATCGTCTTGTACTCGCCGGACATCGGCGCGTACGACGCCGACTCCTTCAGCACGCGGTTTATCATGTCGCGTTTCGCCATCGAACTCCGCCCGGCGAGGAAGCCCTCGAACCGCGGGTCGGTCCGGATCTCCTTTTTCGTCCGGCCGAAGAAGTCGGCGACGTTGATCTCGATCAGGTCGGCGTCCGGGTCGGCGTGCGACGCGTCGGCGAGCGCGCGCGCCGCGGCCGTCTTCCCGACGCCCGGCGGCCCCTGGACGACGAGGTTCATCGGTTCGTCGACGGCCCGACGCAGGCGGTCGCGGGCCTCGTCCTGCCGGATCTCGTCGAGGCCGGGCGCGTGCGTGTCTGTCCACAGCGGTCCGTCCATGCCGTGTAGGTCGGGTCCGCGCGCTCAAGAATCGGTCGGTCGCGGCGCCGTCCGCCTACCGCCGTCGCGCGCGCTCGACGGCGCGGCCCCACAGGTACGCGGTCACGAGGAGGCCGTACGCGAGGACGAACGTCCCGAACAGCGGACCGGCGCGCGAGACGGTGAACAGCGCCCCGCCGACGCCGACGGCGACGACGAGCGCGGTGAAGCCGAGGGTCCACCCGAAGAAGTAGGCGGCGTGGCCGGCGACCGGTCTGAGGGCGGCCGCGGAGAAGGCCCGGCGAAGCGACCCCTCCCGACCGTAGGTGATCAGCGAGACGGGGACGAGGTACGTGCCGAGGACGCCGAGGAAGAGGACGGCCGTCGAGCCGGCGAGGATGCGGCCGACCGGCGCGTTCGAGCCGGGGTCGAGCGTGACGACGCCGTAGAGCGTCACGAGGAGGGCCGCGAACGGGATTCCGAGGAAGACCAGACAGACGGCCGTCCCGCCCAGCGACCGGCGGGCGAGCGTCCGGCCGTCGGAGAGGAAGAGGGGCATCGAGTCTCCCCGTTCGCTGGCGGTCAGCACGCGCACGAGGTAGCCGACGACCGGCAGCGCCGGGAGGACCGGGACGACGACGGACAGCGCGAACAGCAGCCAGACGGCGAGAAGGGGCCGCTCCCGGGCGTCGCCGGCGATGGGGTACGTGACGGCGGCGATCGAGGGGCGCATGCGTACGCCAATCCGCCGGACGGTAGTATGCCCGTCGGTCCGTCGCCGTTCGACCGAGAGTAAAGAATTCCGATTACGGCCGGGGGTGACGGGCAGACGGGTCCTTCAGAAATAGTTCTAAAAGAATGAGTAAGTATATATGGGAATCATCCATTGTACATCGTGAAGTACCATGACAGACCAAGACAACCGGCTATCGCGGCGACACTTCGTCGGAGCGACGGGGGCAGCGACGCTCGCAGGGCTCGCTGGCTGTTCCGGCGGCGGTGACGGCGGGGACGGAAGCGACGGCGGAAGCGGGAACACGCTCGAAGTTCTTCACGCCTGGACCGGCGGCGACGGCGCGCGCGCGGCAGAGGCGCTCGTCACCGCCTTCGACGAGGCGCACCCGGACATCGAACACGAGTTCAACCCGATCGGCGGCGGCGGCAACCAGAACCTCGACGCCGTCGTTGCGAACCGCCTCCAGAACGGCAACCCGCCGAGCTCGTTCGCCAACTGGCCCGGCCCGAACCTCCAGCGGTACGAGGGCGTGCTGGGCGAGGTCGGCGACGTGTGGGAGTCCGAGGGCTTCGCTGACGTGATGGTGGACGAGGCGGTCGACCTCCACCAGTACAACGGCGCGTATCGCGCGGTTCCGCTCGGCTCGCACCGGCTGAACTGCCTGTTCTACAACACGTCTGTCGTCGAGGAGGCGGGGGTCGACCCCGACTCGCTGACGAGCGTGTCCGCGCTCATCGACGCGCTGGACACGGTCCAGACCGAGACGGACAAGACCCCGATGACCCACGGCGCGAGCGGTACCTGGACGACGACCCAGCTGTTCGCCTCGACGATGCTCGGGCAGGAAGGGTACGACGCGTACATGAGCTTCCTCGACGGGAACCCGGACGAGGCGGCCGTCCGCGCGACCTTCGAGTCGCTCGGCGAGATCCTCGAGAACTACATCAACGAGGACGCCGCATCGATCGGGCTCACGGAGTCCAACCAGAACATCATCGAGGGCAACGCGGCGTTCATCCACCAGGGCAACTGGGCCGCCGGTGCGTACCGGAACGCCGAGGACTTCAACTACGACGAGGACTGGGGCTTCAAGACGTACCCCGGCTCGGAGGGCATGTACATGCTCCACTTCGACTCGTTCCTCTACCCGTCGAGCAACCCGAGTCCGGAGGCGAGCAAGACGTTCCTCTCGTTCGTCGGGAGCAAGGAGGCGCAGATCGCGTTCAACCAGTATAAGGGCTCGATCCCCACGCGGACCGACGTCGACATGAGCGAGTTCGGCCCGTACCTCCAGGAGACGCAGCAGGACTTCGCGGAGGCCGACGAGCGGCCGCCGAACCTCCAGCACGGGCTGGGCGTCCCCTCGGAGACCATGACGGCGCTGAACGAAGTGATCTCCAGCGAGTTCTCCCGACCGTACAACGTCGACGCCGCGACGCAAGGCTTCGTCGACGCGGTCTCCAACTGACTCCGGTCCTCGATGCGACCGGATTTTAGCGGTTTCGGCACACGACGACCCACATGACACGGAACACTGACACCGGTGACGGGAGTGGCGACGCGGTCACGGACGGCGGCGTCACCGAGGAGCGCGGCGGGTCCGGATTCAATCCGATCACCGCGCTGAACGAGCGCTTCGGCAGCGACTTCGTCGAGTCCTCGCAGTTCTGGCTGCCGCCGTTCCTGCTGGTCGGCCTCTTCGTCTACGGGGCGATCATCTGGAACCTCCTGATCTCGCTGACCGACTTCAGCGGCTTCGGGACGCCGGACTACAGCGACTTAGACCTCGAGATGTACGGGCGGGCGCTGGCGGACAGCGGGTTCGTCGACGCCGCGATAAACACGTTCATTCTGCTCGTCGGGTTCACCCTCGTGACGCTCGCGATCGGGCTCGGACTGGCGATCCTGATAGACCGGAACATTCGGTTCGAGAACACCTTCCGGACGATCTACCTGTTGCCGATGAGCCTCTCGTTCGTCGTCACCGCCCAGTTCTGGGCGTGGATGTTCAACTTCAACAACGGGGTCATCAACATCGTCATCACGTCGCTCGGCTTCGGCCGAGTCAGCTGGATCGGCAACCCCGACATCGTCCTCTGGGCAGTGATGTTCGCGCTGATGTGGCAGTTCGCCGGCTACGCGATGGTCGTGTTCCTCGCGGGCCTGCGAGCCATCCCGTCCGAGCACTACGAAGCGGCGAAGGTCGACGGCGCCTCGACGGTGCGGATGTACTGGCGCGTGATCATCCCGCAGCTGAAGGGGTCGACGATCAGCGCCTCGGTCGTCCTGATGGTGTTCGCGCTGAAGGCGTTCGACTTCCTCTACTCGCTGGTCGGCGGCTACCGGCCACCGAACGGGGCCGACATTCTGGCCACCAAGATGGTCCGCGAGGCGTACGCGAACCTGAACTGGGCGTACGCGTCGGCGATCGCCATCACCCTGTTCGTGATGACGCTCGGGATCGTCGGACCGTACCTCTACTACCAGTACAACCGAGGGAACCTATGAGCGACGACGCACGAACTGACGGCGGCACGGCATCGGCGACGGACTCCGGCGCGTCCGCGGGGCCGCTCTCGGAGGTCGACGGGTACCGGGTCCTCCTGTATCTCGGGCTCCTCGGGTTCCTGACGTTTTTCATGGTCCCGATCGAGTCCGGGCTCGTCACCTCGTTTAAGACTTCCAGCGGCGTCACCGGGTCGCTCCCGTTCGCGCCGCCGACGGGGAGCACGTTCACCTTGGAGAAGTGGCAGACGGCGTTCGACGCGCTCGGACGGGGTCTGGTAAACAGCGCGCTGTACGCGATCCCGGCGACCGTGATCTCGGCGCTGCTCGGGAGCTTCGCGGCGTACGGTCTCACGCAGTCTAACTGGAAACAGCGGTACAAGGCGCCGGTCCTCGCGCTGTTCGTCGCGGGGATCTTCATTCCGTACCAGGCGGTGCTAGTCCCGCTCTCGCAGTTCTGGTCGATGATCCCGCTCCAAGAGGCGCTCGGCTTCCTGTGGGCGCTCGGGATCAACAACGACTACACCGGGATCGTCGAGCTGATCGTCACCCACGTGGCCTACGGGCTCCCGATCTGTACCGTTCTGTTCCGGTCGTACTACAAGAACATGAGCGAGGAGATGATCGAGGCCGCGCGGTTGGACGGCGCGTCCATTCGCCGGATCTACCGCCGCATCGTGCTCCCGCTCTCGGGGCCGATGTTCGCGGTGGTCCTGATCTATCAGTTCACGCAGATCTGGAACGACCTCCTGTTCACCCTCGTGTTGGTCCAGACCGAATCCAGCGCGGCGGCGCCGATCGTGTTGATCCTCGCCGGACTGGGGACGTCGCTCGAAGGACAAGACTTCGCGCTCCGCATGGCGGGCGCGTTCATCGCCGCCCTGCCGACGCTCGCGGTGTACATCGCGTTCGGCGAGGAGTTCGCCGAGGGGGTGGCGACATGAACGCCGCCGCCCGCCAGCAGCAATCCATGACTCGACAGCAACAACGCAGCCGACCGGAGGTATCGCTCTCAAACCGCAGCGCCGTTTCGCGGGGGCGATAGCATGGGGACGCTCGAACTCGACGGCGTGACCAAGGTGTTCCCCGACGGCGACAACGAGGTCGTCGCCGTCGACGACGTCGACATCGAGATGCGCGACGGCGAGTTCCTCGTCGTCGTCGGCCCCTCGGGCTGTGGCAAGTCGACGACGCTCCGGATGGTCGCGGGGCTGGAGACGGTCACCAGCGGTGAGATCCGACTCGCCGGGGGCGTCATCAACGACGTGAAACCGCAACACCGCGACATCGCGATGGTGTTCCAGTCGTACGCGCTGTATCCGCACATGACCGTGCAGGGGAACATGGCGTTCGGGCTGGAGGAGTCGACGGACCTCTCCGAAGACGAGATCGAGACGCGCGTCACCGACGCGGCGGAGACGATGGGGATCGCCGAGCTGCTGGACCGGAAGCCGTCCGACCTCTCCGGCGGCCAGCAGCAGCGGGTCGCGCTCGGGCGAGCGATCGTCCGCGATCCCGAGGTGTTCCTCATGGACGAGCCGCTCAGCAACCTCGACGCCAAGCTCCGGTCCGAGATGCGGACGGAGCTCCAACGGCTCCAGGACGAGCTGGACGTGACGACGATGTACGTCACGCACGACCAGACCGAGGCGATGACCATGGGCGACCGGATCGCGATCCTCAACGCCGGCGAGCTCCAGCAGGTCGCGACGCCGCTGGAGTGTTACCACGAGCCGGCGAACCGGTTCGTCGCCGGGTTCATCGGCGACCCGTCGATGAACTTCTTCCCCGTCGAGCGCGACGGCGACACCCTCGTCGCCAACCGCTTCGACTACCCGCTCGCCGAGTCCACCCTCGGCGACGTCGGCGACGTCACCGACCTCACGCTCGGCGTCCGGCCCGAGGACATCTCGCTGGCCGACGGCGCGGCCGGGGACCACACCTTCTCGACGGTGGTCGAGGTCGTCGAGCCGATGGGCGACGAAAACACCGTCTACCTCCGGTTCGAGGACGCGCCGGAGGGCGAGACGTTCATCGCCACCGTCGGCGGCCTCCAGCAGATATCGGTCGGTGACGAGGTCCAGATCGAAATCCCCGAGGAGACGATCCACCTCTTCGACGGGACCACCGGCGACGCGGTCCATAACCGCGAGATCGAGGAGTAACGCACCGGAAAACGTCCCGCGTCGGCGACGCCGCGGACGCGATTCACGCGGCTTCGACCTCTGTTACTCCCGGATTCGTTCCACTTCGCGCCGGACGCCCTCCCGCACCCTGTCGGCGACGTCGCCGCCCGGGTCGTCGACGGTCTCGGCGTCTTCCGTCTCCAAGAGGCGGTCCAACTTGCGCTCGAACTCCCGCTCGTCGATCTCGCCGCGCGCGTAGCGCTCGCGGAGGGCGTCGAGCGCGGGGTCGCCGGTCGCGTCCTCGCGCTCGTCGGGGTCGTCCTCGGGGACCGGCTTCGTGAGGACGTGGAAGACGGGGAGGACGATGAAGAGCCCGAAGAACCACACGAGCGGGAGGGTCCACCAGAGGCCGGTGAGGAGCGGGGCGGCGACGCCGGCGCCGACGACGCAGAGCGCGAACACCCGCCGCCAGCGGTGGCGGAGGTTCCACGCGATCCGGCCGGGGAGTCCGGTCATGGTCGAGGCGACGCCTGCGAGGCCCAAAGCGGTTTCGTCGACCGACCCGGCGGCCGCGACGGAGTCATTCCCGGTCGATCACGAGCCGGTCGCCGGGGTCGACGCCGTGGCGCTCGCTCCACCCGCGCGGGACTTCGAGGACGTACCGCCCGGTGCCCTCGTAGCGGGTGAGCGGCCGCGACTCCGGTTCGGCCTCGTGGATCGTCGTGACGGTCCCGTTCGCGTCGGCGAAGACGATGTCGAGCGCGAACGCCATGTCGCGCATCACGTACGCGCGCTCCGCCGAGTCGCCGTGGACGAACAGCATCCCCTCGCCGGCGTCGAGGTCGTCGGTCGCGGAGAGCCCGACGTACTGCTTCACGAACCCGTCCGCGACCCGGGCCTCGACGGTGGCGAGCGACTCGCCCGTCTCGCCGTCGACGGCCTCGACCGTGGCGGTGTCGTAGCCGGTGATGAGGAGGGCCGGGTTCGCGGCGGCGACGGCGACTCCGAGGAGGCCGACGAGCGCGACCGCGGCCGCGACCCCGACGAGACGGCGGTTCACGGTCGGGGTTCGCGGCGCGGAAGGAAATCGTTTTCCGCTCTCGGCGGGTTCAAACGGGTGAGGGCTCGTGGTCTAGCTGGTTATGACGCGGCCTTTACAAGGCTGAGATCGGCGGTTCGAACCCGCCCGAGCCCATTTCCTGCGGCGAGCAATCCGCGAGCCGCAGGTATGGAGGGGCGCGGTTCGAACTACGCGAGACGAGCGAAGCGAGTCTCGCCATCGAGTTCGAACCCGTCCGAGCACGTTTTCGAGCCGAGCAAAGCGGTCAGAAGCGCACACTAACTCTCACAGGTCGTCAGTCTCAAACTTCCAGAGTCCAGCCAGTGGGGGTGCGAGAGTCCAGAAAATCATCATCGCTGCCGCGGATATCTGGATCCGTCGCTGAGTGCCCGTTATCTCGCCGGACTGAAGCAGAATGTCAGTGATGACCCCGAACGCACCGGAGGGTCGCCCGACTCTGAGCAGCGTGTACAGTTCCTGTCCGGTGATCGGGAGCCACGATGGGTCCGCAGCGGTCAGCCAGAGTGACAGCGGGATCTCCGCGACAGACCAGACTGGGATAAACAGCACGTATATCGCGAGTCCACCGATGAGGGCTCGCGTCTGCGTCGACACCGCCGCAGAGAACCCGACGGCGATACCGATGAACGAGCTTCCGAGCAGACAGGCGAAGAAGACGTATGCTATGAACTTCACCAGATCAAGCTCAAGCGGGCCAACCGCAAGCAGGAGGGCAGGGAAGACAAACGCGGTGATAACGGAGAGGGAGAAGGCGCTCGAACGACCGGCAAGCTTCCCAAGAACCACGTCAGTCCGGGAATTCGGTAAAGAGAGCAGAAGCTTGATCGACCCCGACTCACGTTCGCCGCTGATTGCGTTGTAGCTGATGACTAATGCGGTGAGCGGCACGAGCGTTCCGACCATGAATCCGATGAGCCGCGCGTTCAGGAACGCATTCGACGAAACCGTTTCGCCGGTCGGCGGTCGTACCTGATACGCGACAAAAGAGACGAGACCGAGGAACAACAGGGTCAAACCAAGTAGCCAACGGGATCGAATCGCGTCGCGGAAGTCCTTTTTTGCGATCGGAATCACACTCATTGGTCGCTCACCCCCTCACTTTCAGCCTCGTCTCCCGGTGGATTTCCTGAGGTCGGAGTCGACACCGGTTCGTCCCGAACGCTGTCAATCGCCGCGTCGCCCTCCGTGTACGCCAAGAAGAGGTCCTCCAGCGAGGCCTCGCGCGTGTGGAAGTCGGCGACTGCGACGCCGGCCTTCTCCAGAGCGCCGATCACGTCCGTCTTCGCGTCGCTGGCGCAGTTCACCACCAGTTCGTCGCCGTCGCGGGTGACGCCGGAGACGCCCGGGAGCGCCCGGACCGCCGCGACCGCGTCGTCGTCGGCGCCCGCGGCCGCGACCTCCAGCGTCTCCTCGCCGCCCACCGCCTCGCGGAGCCCCTCGACGGAGTCCTCGGCGACGAGCTCGCCGTCCCGGAGGATCCCGACGCGGTCGCAGACGGCATCGACCTGTTCGAGGATGTGCGACGAAAAGAAGACTGTGGCGCCGCGATCGGCCTCTGTGCGGACGATCTCGCGCATCTCCTTCGCGCCGGCCGGGTCGAGGCCGGAAGAGGGCTCGTCGAGGATCAGCAGGTCGGGGTCGCCGACGAGCGCCATCGCGAGGGCGAGCCGCTGGCGCATCCCCTTCGAGTACTCGCCGGCGGAGCGGTCGGCCGCGTCGGCGAGGCCGACGCGGTCGAGGAGCGCGTCCGGGTCGTCGTCGGCCGCTTTCGACTCGACGGCGAACTCGACGTGTCGCCGACCGGAGAGCCGGTCGTACACCGAGAAGCCGTCCGGGAGCACGCCCGTCCGGCCCCGGATCTCGACTCCGTCCGTCGCGACGTCGGCGCCGAGGACGCGGACCGTCCCCGCGGTCGGCCGGACGAGGTCGAGCAGCATGTCGATCGTCGTCGACTTGCCCGCGCCGTTCGGTCCGAGAAATCCGTACACCTCGCCGTCTTCGACGGTGAGGTCGAGGCCGCGAACGGCCGTGACGTCGTCGAACTCCTTTCGAACGCCCCGCAGTTCGATCGCGGTCATACCCTTCGGTTCCGGCGTAGCTTGATAAAGGGTTGCGGGTCGAGGCGCGGGACGCCCGCCCGCTCAACGAATATATCGTCGAACATACCTTTTCCCGCCGGTCGAAATGTTTTGTTAAAAGTAATAAAGAATATCATCCAGTTATCTGACTGCTTTTCACCAGTCGAAGCGGGCCGATGCGAGGAAGAAAAGTAACTGTTTTTGGGGCGCCTTGAGGCTTTTGTCTACAGATCTATCCTCGTATAAAGATTTAAATGATAATACCGAACATACCCATCGGTATGGCTCCGATACCACTTCAGGCAGCTGTCGAGTTCACGCACAGTCCGCTACTAACTTTCATAATTGGGCTGATAATTGTGGTGGCCCTGCTGGTGTGGCTGGACCTCCCGGCGTTCATCGGGCTGATCATCTCCGCGTTCCTGGTCGGCGTGGTGAACACGATCTTCGTCGCCGACTTCTCAGCCGCCGACGCGGGGAGTCAGGTCGCAACGGCGTTCGGGAACGGAATGGCGGGGATCGGCATTCCGATCCTCATGGCCGCGATCATCGGCAAGGGGATGTTGGAGAGCGGCGCGGCCCAACGGATCGTCCGGGGATTCCAGAACATCCTCGGCGAGAGCAACTCCGATGTAGCGCTTCTGGGAAGCAGTTCGGTACTCGCGATCCCGGTGTTCTTCGACAGCGTATTCTACCTGATGGCGCCGCTCGCGCGCTCCATGCGGGCGCGCGTCGGCCGTGACTACACGCTGTTCATCGTCGTCGTCGGCGCTGGGGCCGCGACGACGCACGTGTTCGTGCCGCCCACGCCGGGTCCGCTCGCGGTAGCTGACCAAGTCGGCAGCAACCTGGGGACGACGATCCTCGTCGGACTGGCGGTCGCCATTCCGGCCGCGATCGTCTCCGGACTCGTCTACGGGCGCTGGATCAACAGCCGGCTCGACATCCCGCTGCGCGACACGATGGCGACCTCGACCGAGGAGCTCCAGGAGGTCGCGGACCGGTCGACCAGCGAACTCCCGGGCGTCCTCGAGTCGCTGGCGCCGATCCTGCTGGCGGTCCTGCTGATCGCGTCGTCGACGTTCGTCAACACGTTCCAGGATCCGGTTCCGGCGCTCGCCTCGCTACAGCCGTTCACGGACTTCCTCGGGAACAAGAACGTCGCGCTGACGGTCGCCGCGCTCGCGGCCGCGTACACGTTCTACCGCTACGATACGATGACGCAGAGCGAGTGGAGCGACGAACTCACCGAGGCGCTGCGGAGCGGTGGAAACATCGCCGCGATCACGGCGGCCGGCGGAGCGTTCGGCGCGCTGCTCGCCGCCTCCGGCATCGGTGACTACCTGGCCGGCGCGCTCCAGGAAGTGGGGATCGGCCTGCTCGTCACGGCCTGGCTCATCGCCGCGATCGTCCGCATCGCGCAGGGGTCGGCCACGGCCGCGATGCTGACCGCCGCGGGGATCATGGCCCCGCTCACCGGTCAGCTGACCGTCCACCCGGCGTACCTGGTGATGGTCATCGGCGCCGGCGGGAACATCTTCTCGTGGTTCAACGACTCCGGCTTCTGGCTCGTCAGCGAGATCGGCGGGCTCACCAAGCGAGAGACGCTCCAGACGTGGACCGCCCTCACGACGATCATCTCGGTGACCGGGCTGATCACCGTACTGATCTTGTCGACGGTCCTGCCGCTCGCCTGAGGCGAGCGACCGACCTTCGAGGATTTTTTCGGCGACTGCGCGCGCCCCGCGTCAGCGACGGCTCCGTCGCTACGCGTCGCCCTCGGGCGGCCAGGCCGCGCCGCGCTCGGCGAGCAGGTCGGCGAACTCCTCCTCGTCGACGACCGGGACGCCCTCGGCGTCGGCGTCGTCGCGCTTCGATTGCCCGGGACTCTCGCCGGCGACGAGGTAGTCGGTGTTTCCGGAGACGCTCGACGTGGCGTTCGCTCCGCGCGCCTCGACGTGCGCCTGCGCCTCGCTCCGCGGGACGGACAGCGAGCCGGTGAACACGAACGTGAGCCCGTCGAGCGCGTCGGCCGGCCCGTCACCCGTCTCGGTCTCGAACGGCTCGGGGTCGACGCCGCGCTCGCGGAGCCCCTCGATCGCCGCGCGGTTCTCCTCGCGGTCGAGGAACGACCGGATCGACTCCGCCACCTCGGGACCCACGTCGTCGACCTCGCGGAGGTCGGCCTCGTCCGCGTCGAAGAGCGCGTCGAGCGTCCCGAAGTGCGCGGCGAGCGCGCGGGCGGTCGTCGCGCCCACGTCGGGGATCCCGAGCCCGGCGAGGAAGTCGTCGAGCGGCGGGTTCCGGGTGGCGTCCAGCTCGGCGATCAGGTTCTCGGCGCTCGTCTCGCCCCACCCTTCCAGGTCGGCCAGCTCCTCGGCGGTCAGGTCGTAGAGGTCCGGCAGCGACTCGACGAGGCCGGCCTCGCGGAGCTGTTCGACGCGTTCCGGGCCGAGCCCCTCGACGTCGAGCGCGTCGCGTCGCGCCCAGTGTTCGACCGCCCGTTCGAGCTGTGCCGAGCAGCCGAGCCCGCCGGTACAGAACGCGAGCGGGCCGTCGCGCTCGATCTCGGCGCCGCAGACGGGGCAGGTCTCGGGGAACGCGTAGGTCCCCTCCGAGCGCTTCTCGACGACCTCCGGGACGTACGGGATCACGTCGCCGGCGCGGTAGATCCGAACGCGGTCGCCGACGTTGACGCCGAGCGCCTCGATCTCGGCGGGGTTGTGGAGCGTCGCGCGCGAGACGGTGACGCCACCGACGTCGACGGGGTCGAGCTCCGCGACCGGGGTGAGCCGCCCGGTTCGGCCCACCTGAACCGTAACTCCCTCGACGGTCGTCGTCGCGGTCCGCGGCGGGAACTTGTGCGCGAACGCCCAGCGCGGCGCGCGCGACGTGTTCCCGAGCGCCTCGCGGTGCGTGAGCGCGTCGACCTTGATCACGACGCCGTCGACCGCGTAGTTGAGGTCGTCGCGGGCCGCGAGAATTTCGTCGCGGTAGTCGATCGCGGCCTCGACGTCGTCGACGACCTCGACGCGGCCGTTCCGGCGGAGGCCGAGCGACTCGAACGCGTCGAGCGCGTCCCGGTGCCGCGCGGGACGCTCGGGCCCCTCGTCGCCCGCCTCCCACGCGAGCACGTCGAAGAAGAAGACGTCGAGGGGGCGCTCGGCGACGACCGACGGGTCCAGTTGGCGGAGCGTCCCGGCCGCGGCGTTGCGCGGGTTCGCGAACGGCTCCTCGCCCCGCTCGATCAGCTCGTCGTTGTACGCCTCGAACGCGTCCCTCGGCATGTACACCTCCCCCCGGACGGCGAGCCGCTCGGGGTGGTCGTCGCCGCGCAGGCGGCCGGGCACCGAGCGGATGGTGCGGACCTGCTCGGTGACGTCGTCACCCTCGCGGCCGTCGCCGCGGGTGGCCGCGCGGACGTACTCGCCGTCCTCGTAGATCACCTCGATCGAGAGGCCGTCGAACTTCGGCTCGCAGACGTACGCGAGGTCGGCCGGGTCGAACTCGGGGAGGTTGCCGGATTCCGCAGCGTCCGCGAGGCCCTGGCGGACGCGCTCGTCGAACTCGCGGACCGCGTCGGCGTCGGTCGCGTTATCGATCGACAGCATCGGCGCGACGTGCTCGACGGTCTCCAGCGCGTCGAGCGGCTCGCCGCCGACCTGCCGCGTCGGGGAGTTCTCGGTCGGGAGGTCGAACGCCTCTTCGAGCGCCTCCAGCCGCGCGAACAGCGCGTCGTACGCCGCGTCCGAGATCAGGGGGTCGGCCGCGACGTAGTACCGGTGGTCGTGCTCGCGGACCGCCGCCCGGAGCAGTTCGGCCTGCTCTGCGGCCTCGCCGGGGGAGAGGTCGTCGACCGGGTCGAAGTCGGTCGGCGGGTCCTCGACGTAGGGGTTCTCGTCCGGGTCCGCGTGCCGGGTCGACGACCCGGATTGCGCGCTCGTCATCGACCGACCCTTGCGTCGGCTCGGGTTAAAAGCGACCGTTCGACTCGCTTCGCGGTCGGGTGCGCAGATCGGCGGCGGCGAGACAATTTTTAAATGAACGCGCGGTGCGGTCGGCGCGTGCCTCCGAGTGGCCGCCGAAGGCGGCCGCGAGGAGTACGCGCGAGGGACGCCGCGAACGCCCGTAGGGCGTGAGCGGCGAGGCTGGGGAGGCGTGAGGCGCTGTGCGGTGCCGTGCGGGGCGGGACTCAAAGGGGCAGTCGCGAGGGCGTCGCAGGCGACGCAAGCACCGCAATGAGGGAGCGAACGGAGTGAGCGACCGAGTGAGGAGCACAGCGAGCGTGCGACGCCCTCGCGACTGGGGCTTTGGCGGTGTTCGCCGTCGATCTATTGTCGGTTATTTATAAACGAGCGACTGGAATTTTCGAAGCGTTCTCCGCAGAATCGCCGTTCTTTTATAAATCCCCGACTGCGACGCTGCTCGGCTATTTATAAGGCCCGCAGCCGAACCGGATTCCCTATTCTACGCGTTCGCCGCGCGCGAACACGGCCTCGGGGTCCTGCCACGCCGCGACGTCCTCGGTCGGGTCGGCGTTGAGAACGACGAGGTCCGCCTGATACCCCTCCTCGACCCGCCCCACGTCGTCGAGCCCCAGCAGGTCGGCCGCGTTGACGGTGGCCGCCTCCAGCGCGCGCTCCGGCGAGAGCCCGTAGTCGACCATGTACGCCAGCTCCCGCGGGATCTCCTCGAAGAAGTTGAACGGCGTGCCCGCGTCTGTGCCCATCGCGATCGAAACCCCGGCGTCCAGCGCGTGGTCCCACGCGTCGTCGAAGCGATCGGCGGCGTCCTCCGCCTTCGCGACGGCGTCCTCCGGGATCCCGGCCTCGACGCCGTTGTCGACGATGCCGCGGAGCGCGCTCGCGGTCGGCACCCAGTAGGTGCCGCGCTCGGCCATCATCTCGGCGGCCTCGCGGTCCATGAACGTCCCGTGTTCGACACTGGAGATGCCGGCCTCGACGGCGTTCTTAATTCCCTCCTCGCCGTGGGCGTGGGCCGCGGTCGGCGTGTCGGTCGGCGCGGCCGCGTCGGTGAACGCCGCAAGCTCTTCGGGGGTCAGCTCCGGGGCGCCGGTCACCGCGCCCTCGGTGAGGACGCCGCCGGTGGCCATGCACTTGAGCACGTCCGCGCCCGCCTTCAGCTGCTCGCGGGCCGCCTTCCGCACCTCCGCGGGCCCGTCCGCCTCCCGGCCGAACCAGTTGCCGTGGCCGCCGGTCATGATCACGTTTCGGCCGCACGCGAGGACGCGGGGGCCGTCGATCTCGCCGGCGGCGACCGCCTCGCCCGCGTCGAGCGCGAGCGTCCCGCGGCTCCCGAGGTCGCGGACGGTCGTGACGCCGGCCGAGACGGCCGCGTCGAGGTTGCTCGCCGCCCGGTAGCTCGCGGTGTAGTCGCTGTCGGACACCGCGGTCGCGACGTCCGGGCGCCCGTCCATCATGACGTGGACGTGGGCGTCGATCAGCCCGGGCGCGACGACGCGGTCGCTCGCGTCGACGCGTTCGAGCTCCTCGTCCGGGACGTCAGCGACCGCGGCGGCGACCGCGTCCGAGTCGCCGACCGCGGCGATCCCGCCGTCGATGACCGCCACGTCCGCCCGTCGGGTGCCGTCCGCGTCCGCGACTCGACCGCCGGTGAACAGGTACGCGTCTCCGTGTGCCATGCCGATCAGCGAGAGGGACGAGAAGGTAAAGGGTCGGGTCGCGGTAGGGGAGGCCGAAGGGCTTGCGGGCGGACCGCGGCCGGGACGCCGACCGCGTCGGGCCGCCGACCGCGTCGGGCCGCCGGCCGGATCAGGCCGCCGGCCGGGTCACGTGGCCGCCGCCAGCAGCTTCAGCCGCAGGTCGCGCTCGTCGACCTCGTACTTGAACGCCGGGTGGCCGTCGACGAGGACGTACGGGACGCGCTCGCCGTACTCGTCGGCCAGTTCGGGATCGGTGTCGACGTCGACCGCGTCGAGGTCGACCGTCACGCCGTCGAGGTCGGCGGCGACCTCCTCGATCGCCTCGCGGGCGACGACGCAAAGCGAGCAGTCCTCGCGGGTGTAGAGGGTGACCGGGACGGTCGCGGGGTCGTCGTCGGACGCGTCGTCTTCGGTCGCCTCCGCGTCGTCTCCGCTCACGGCTCGCGGTCGTCGTCGCCGGTCAGCTCCTCGGCGACCGTCGCGGCGTCCAGCAGCGCGGGGTCGACCGCGAGGTCGGCGACGGTCGCGACGAACTCCGGCAGCGACCGGCTCGCGTACGTCACGACCCGGACGTCCGGGTTCAGCTCCTTGGCGACCGGGATGCCGGTCGCCTCTTCGACGTCGGTGAGGACGAAGTAGGCGGCGTCGACGATACCGGCGTCCTCGAGCTTCGCCGCCGTGACGAGCCCATCGATCCGCCGGATCTCGACGCCGCGCGCGGCGAGCTCCTCTCCGAGACCGTTCTCGTCCGGGCCGGCGACGACGGCGATCGCGCCGCCGTCGGAGACGGACTCGCCGGTGCGGTCGTCCTCGGCGCGACCGCCGTCGGGGCGGGCGGGGGTGGCGGTCCCCGCCATCACTCGTACTCGATCGTCGCGGGCGGCTTGTGGGTCACGTCGTACACCACGCGCGCCACGTTCTCGTTCTCGCCGGTGATCCGGCTCTGGATCCGCTGGAGCGTGCTCCAGTCGAGCTCCTGCGCGCGGGCGGTCATCCCGTCGCGGCTCTCGACGGAGCGCACGGCGACCACCCAGCCGTGGACGCGGTTGTCGCCCTTGACGCCCGTCGCCTTGCCGAGGACCGCTGCGAACGCCTGCCACGGGTCGTACTCCGCCAGCTCCTCCTCGACGACGTGTGTCGCCTCGCGGGCGACCGCGGCCTTCTCGGGCGTCACCTCGCCGACGATCCGGACGGCGAGCCCGGGGCCGGGGAACGGCATGCGCTCGGAGATGATCTCTTCGAGGCCGAGCGCGCGGGCGACCTCGCGCACCTCGTCCTTGTAGAGGTCGCGCACGGGCTCGACGATCCCCTCGAAGTCGACGACCTCGGGGAGGCCGCCGACGTTGTGGTGCGACTTGATGTTCCCCTCCGACTCGATGCGATCGGGGTAGATCGTCCCCTGAACGAGGTAGTCGGCGCCCACGTCGCGCGCGACCGTCTCGAACTCGTCGATGAACCCCTCGCCGATGACGTGGCGCTTCTCTTCGGGGTCGGTGACGCCCTCGAGCCGGTCGAAGAAGCGGTCCTGCGCCTCGATCACCCGCAGCGACTCCATGAAGTCGAACGTGTCGCGGATCTCGTCGGTCTCCCCCTTCCGCATCAGCCCCGTGTCGACGTAGACGGGGGTGAGCTGGTCGCCGACCGCCTCGTACGCGAGCGTCGCCGCGACCGAGGAGTCGACGCCGCCCGAGAGGGCGATCACGGCGTTCGCGTCGCCGATCGCCTCCCGGATCTCCGCTTTCGCCTCCGCGATGAATTCCTCCGTCTCGACCATCTATAGCCTCACGTCCGCGTTCCGCTCGGTTGTGTCCGTCGATCCCAGCGCCGCCTCGACGAGGGAGACGAACGGCGGGCTCGCGCGGTCCGGCCGCGACCGAAACTCGGGGTGCGCCTGCGTCCCGAAGAAGAACGGGTGGTCCGGGCGCTCGAGGATCTCCATCCGGTTGTCGGCGCGCCCGGAGAAAACGAGCCCGTCCGCCTCTAACGCGTCGATGTACTCGGGATTCACCTCGTAGCGGTGGCGGTGGCGCTCGGTACAGGCGTCGGCGCCGTACACCTCGGCCGCGAGCGTGCCCGGCTCGATATCGGTCTCGTGGGCGCCGAGCCGCATCGTTCCGCCCATGTCCTCCGTCTCGTACTGGTCGGGGAGGAGGTCGATGACGGGGTGGGGCGTGTCGGGGTCGATCTCCGCGGAGTGGGCCCCGTCGAGCCCGAGCACGTTGCGCGCGTGTTCGACGACCGCCATCTGGAATCCCAAGCAGAGCCCGAGGAACGGCACGTCGTTCTCCCGGGCGTAGCGGACCGCCTCGATCTTCCCGTCCGTGCCGCGGGAGCCGAACCCGCCGGGGACGACGACGGCGTCGGCCTCGGCGAGGCGCTGCTCGTGCTCCGCGCGCGTCTCGTCGGCGTCGACCCACAGCACGTTCACCTCGGTGCCGGTCTGGATGCCGGCGTGTTTCAGCGCCTCGTGGATCGACATGTAGGCGTCTTCGAGGGCGTACTTGCCAACGAGCGCCACGTCGATCTCCTCCTCGCGCTCTCGGGTGACTAAGTCGCGCCACTCGGTCGACCGCTCCGCCTTCGGGAGCGCCTCGTCGACGAGGCCGAGCCGCTCCATCACGTACTCGTCTAACCCCTCGTCTTCGACCATCAGCGGGACGTGGTAGATGTCCTCGACGTCGGGGTTCGAGAAGACGGCGTCCGTGGGCACGTCGCAGAACAGGGCGATCTTCTCTTTCGTCTCCGGGTCCAGCCGGTCCTCGGAGCGCCCGACGAGGATGTCCGGCTGGAGGCCGATCGAGCGCAGCTCCTTCACGGAGTGCTGGGTGGGCTTCGTCTTCTGCTCGCCGTTCTTCGAGTAGGGGACGAGCGTGACGTGGGTGAAGAGGATATCCTCGTCGTCCTCCTCGTGGGCGAACTGTCGCAGGGCTTCGAGGAACGGCATCGACTCGATGTCGCCGACCGTCCCGCCGATCTCGACGAGGCAGACGTCCGACCCCTCGGCCGCCTCCCGGATCCGGCGCTTGATGTCGTCGGTGACGTGGGGGATGATCTGGACGGTCTTGCCGAGGTAGTCGCCGGCGCGCTCGCGCTCGATGACGTGCTGGTACGTCTTCCCCGTGGTGACGTTGTGGTCGAACGTCATGTCGGTGCCGAGGAAGCGCTCGTAGTTGCCGAGATCGAGGTCGACCTCGCCGCCGTCCTTGAGGACGTACACCTCGCCGTGCTCGTACGGGTTCATCGTCCCGGCGTCGACGTTGAGGTAGGGGTCCACCTTGACGGCGGTGACGTCGAAGCCCGCGTTGGCGAGGAGGCGCCCGGTGCTGGCGGCGGTGATGCCCTTCCCCAGCCCGGACATCACGCCGCCCGTGACGAACACGAACTTCCGACCCAGCGAGGGGTCGTACCCCGTGTCGGGATCTGCTGGCATATCGACCGTCCGGCAGGCCGAGTCAAAACCGTTTCGGACCCCGCGTTTCGCTGGACGTTCGTGCGGGTCGCGGGTCGTCGGTGAGAACCGCTCGTCCGTCCGCTCAGGCCGGGACGAGCTTGTAACACATCCCGGCCGCGTCGCCGCCCTCCGGCGCGCGCTCCGCGTAGTAGATCGCGTCGTCGGCGACCAGCGGGGCGCTGGTCACCTCTCCTCGCCCCTCGACCGCCCAGGTCACCGAGCCGTCCTCGCGGTCGAGCGCGTAGAGGTGCGCGTCGTAGGAGCCGACGAGGACGTGCTCGTCCGTCGCGGTCACGCTCCCCGTGATCCACCCGCCCGTCGGGGTCGACCACTCCGCCTCGCCGGTCGCTAGGTCGATCGCGTAGGCGTTGCCGTCGTGGCTCCCGACGTAGACCGTCCCGTCGTGGACGGCCGGCGCGCACATGACGCCGCCCGTCCGGACGGGGTCGGGGTCGTCCGACGGCGAGACGCTCTCGTCGGTCTCGAACTGCCAGAGCCCCGCGCCGTCAGCGACGTCGACGGCGGTGACGGTGCCGGCCCACGACGGGACCACCGCGATCCCGCGGCTGACCGCGATCGGCGCCTTGACGTCGCCGCCGGTGTCGAACGTCCACGCGCGGTCGGGACCCGAGACCGACCACGCGTAGACGTGGCCGTCGTTCGAGCCGAACAGGAAGCGGTCACGCTCCAGGTCGACCGCCACGGTCGAGTGCGGGTGGTCGGTGGGCCGGTCGTCGCGCCACTCCACCTCGCCGCTCTCGGCGTCCATCACGACGACGGTCCCGCTCGGGGTCGCGTACTCGACGGCGACGTACAGCTTCCCCTCGTGGTAGGTCGGGCTGGCGGCGGCCGCGTCGCCGACCTCGGTCTGCCACAGCACCTCGCCGTCCGCCACCGACACGGCGGAGACGACGCCGTCGTAGGTGCCGACGTACGCCGCGCCGTCGGCGACCGCGGGGGTGCCGTGGCTCCCGCGGTCGTCGTCGGAGATCGAGGTGGACCACCGCACGGTCCCGTCGCTCGCGATCGACTGGACGCGGCCCGTGTCGTCGGCGAGGAGGACGCCGCCCGACGGCGCCGGCATCGGGCTCCCCTTCGAGGCGGTGTGGTCGCCGCGGTTCGCCGGCACGGCCCACTCGACCTCGACGCTGTCGGGGATCGTCGCGTCGATGTGGCCGTGGTTCCGGAGCCCCTGTCGGAACTGGGTCGTGAGGCCGTCCGGCGACTGCGCGCGGGCGTCGAGGTCCAAGGGGAGGTCCGCGCCCTCGAAGTCGGTCGGCCCGGCGTCCGACGGGTCGGTGCCGAGCGAGGCACAGCCGGCGAGCCCCACCACGCCGACGCCGCCGGCGACGCGGAGCAGGTCGCGGCGCGTCCGTTCGGTCATGCTCCCCGGTTCGCGGGAGAGGATAAAAAGGCATGCCGCTCGGAGATCCGGGCGCGCGGCGACGCGCCGACGCGGCCGCCGTCGGGGGACCGAGAGCGAAAAGCACTCACCGGGCGGGGGAGAGGAGCCGGGCGCATGGACTGGTCCCCGCTCCCGCCCGCGACGGCCGCTGCCGTCGCGCTCGCGGTCAGCCTCACGCGTAGCGTCACGACCATCGCCATCGGCACCGCGACCGACGTCCCGGGCCCCGGCGCGCTCACCCTGTACAGGCTCGGCGGGCGCGCGGTCGGGTTCGTCCTCGTCTACGGGCTGCTCCTCGGCGTCGCGTACCGCGTCGGTCGACGCGGCGACGCGCTCGATGTCGGCCCCACGACGCTCGCCACCGGCCTCGTCGGGGGCGTCGCGTTCCTCCTCGGGACGGGCGCGATCCTCGCGTGGATCGGGCCTCAAAACGTGATCGTCGCCGTCGGAACGGTCGGCGCCGCCGTCGGCGTCGGGGTCGAACTGGCGGTCGTCGCGCTCGCGGGGCTCTCGCTCGGGCGGCTGCGAACGACCGGGTGAGCGCCGTGTTCGGACGGTTCCGCACGGAGCCGTCACTCTCCGAGTCGCGGTCGCGTCGAGAAGTTTTGCGAGGGAAGAACGCTCCGAGAGCGTCTTCCGCATCACGGGGGTGGACCCCGGCGATGCGAGGGGAGGGATTTGAACCCACGGACCTCTACAGGAGCGGAGCTTGAATCCGCCGCCGTTTCCGGGCTTGGCTACCCTCGCACGCGGACTGGCGTTGGATCGGCCTCCCCTTTATCCCGTCGGTTCCGCACCGGCCAGCGTCGCCCGGAACCCGCCCTCGGCCGACTCGCCGATCTCGAGCGTCCAGTCGTGCGCGGCTGCGACGCGCTCGACGATGGCGAGCCCGATCCCGGTGCCGCCGCCGTGAGAGACGCCGAAGTCGGTCAGTTCCGCGCGCGCCTGCTCGTCGTTCGGAAGCCCCGGACCGTCGTCGGCCACGTACACCCCGCGGTCGTCGACGCCGACCCGGACCGTGGGCTCGTCGCCGCCGTGGTCGAAGGCGTTGCCGATGAGGTTCCCGACGGCGCGCCGGAGGAGGGTCGGATCGCCGGTTACCGGCCCGGGGTCCTCGACGACGAGGTCGGCGCCGGCCGGGCAGTCGCCGAAGTCGCCCGACTCCAAGCAGTCGGCGGCGAGCTCCGCGAGGTCGACCGCGGCGTCCGCGGTCTCGACGGCGTCCGGGTCGCGGGCCATCACCAGCGCCTCGTCGATCATCGCCTCGATCCGGTCGAGCGCCTCCTCGGCGGCCGCCAGCCGCTCGGTGTCGCCCGTCTCGCGGGCGAGGTCGACGTAGCCGCTGACGACCGACAGGGGATTCCGGAGGTCGTGCGAGAGGAAGCCGGCGAGCCGTTCGAGCCGCTCGTTGAGCCGCTCCAGCTCGCGTTCGCGCTCGACGCGGTCCGTGACGTCGCGGATGACGCCGACCGCGCCGACGACCGCGCCGTCGCGCTCGATCGGCGTCAGCCGGGTCTCGGTGGTCACCTCGCCGCCGTCCGCGAGCGTCGTCGTGAGCTGGACGCGCTCGTCGTCGGCCTCGCCTGCGAGGACGCGCTCGACGGCCGCCCGGTGGCGGTCTCCCGCCTCCTCGCTCCAGTACCCCTCCTCGACGAGTCGCTCGGGGTGTTTCGCGTGGAGCACGTCCTCGTCGAAGCCGGTCACCTCGCGGAGCCGGTCGTTGACGAACACGCGGTTCCGGTCGGCGTCGAGGACGTACGCGCCGTCGCCGAGGGCGTTCACGATCGACTCGGCGTGGTCGATCGCGCTTGACTCCGGCGAGGAGTTCATACGAATGGTACGGGCCGAACGGTCAAGTGTCTCTCGGGTAGCGGCAGACGTGACGGGGGAGGCGGGGGGCGGCTCGTCCCGCGCACCGCCTCGTCTCGCGCACCGCCTCGTCTCGCGCACCGCCTCGTCTCACGCACCGTCTCCCCTCACGTGCGGTCTCCCCTCATGCGCCGTCTCCCCTCACGCGCCGCCTCAGCCCGCGATCATCGCGACGCCGACGACCGCGAGGACGGCCGCGACGAGCCGGAGCCGGAAGTGGCGCTCGCCGAGCAGCACGCCCCCGAGGACGACCGCGACGATCGCCTGCGTGTTGATCACCGGGGAGGCGACGCTCGCGGGCAGCGCCGCGAACGCGACCGTCGTCAGGTGCTCGCCCAGCGCGACGAGCGCGCCGGCCGCGAGGAACTTCGGGACGTCGTCGCGGCTCGCCTCGATCGGACTCCGGACCGCCGCGGGGAGCAGCACGACCGCGACGCCCGCGAGCAGCAGCGGCACCCAGAGCGTGCCGGGAATCGCGAGCTCCTGAAGCGCGACCCGCTTGCCCACGTCGGCGACCGCGTAGCAGGCCGCGCTCGCGAGCGCCAGCTGCGCGGGTCGCGATCGGGCGGCCCGCGCGAGCGGCGCGAAGAAGCTGCCCGGCTCGTAGTTCGCGACGTACACGGCGAGCGTGGTGACGACGACGCCGGCGACCTGGATCGGCGCTAACACCTGCCCGAGCAGCCCGACCTCCAGCGGGAGGACGAACATCGGGACGACCTTGTTGATCGGCGCGACGTACGACACCGCCCCGTTCTCGATGGCGCGCAGGAAGAGCACGAACGCCGCGGCCGTCGCGAGGCTCGTGACGGCGACGACGGCGAACCGCCGCGGGACGACGAGCCCGGCCAGCCCGGCCGCGGCGTCGCCGAAGCCGACCGTGAGCCCGGTCGCAGCGAGGAACCACCCGAGCGCCGCGGCGTTTATCGCCACCGTCAGCGCGGCGGGGGGATAGTCGGCGAAGGCGCGCTTCAGGACGAAGAGGTACGCCCCCCAGACGACGGCGGCGCCGAGCGCGGCGAGGAGTCCGGCGTCCATTCGTTCTCCCCGAGCGCGACCGGGGGAAAGAAGGGTTCGATCCGGTCCCGAGCCGGTTCGTCCCCCGCTCCCGCGAAACGGTTAGGTCGCTCCCGCGTGAACGGCCCGCACATGGACGACCACACCCGCGACCCGGGCGTCGCCCCGCCGCTCGGGAACCCGACCGGGTGGCACGCGGGCGACGCCGGCCCCGACGAGTCCGGGGCGGGCGACGAGGACGAGTCGTCGGGCGGGCCGCCCGACGCGCACGCAGTCGGCGGCTACTGGGAGCACGCGACGCTGCGGCGCGCGACCGAACACGGCGTGCGGCTGTTCAACGACGGCGCCTACCACGAGAGCCACGACTGCTTCGAGAGCGAGTGGTACAACTACGGCAGCGGCACGGTCGAGAGCGCCTTCCTCCACGGGATGGTCCAGGTCGCGGCCGGCGCGTACAAGCGCGTCGACTTCGAGAACGACGCCGGGATGCGGTCGCTGTTCGAGACCGCGCTCCAGTACCTCGACGGCGTCCCCGGCGACTTCTACGGCGTCGACGTCGACGACGTCCGGGAGACCCTCCGCGCCGCGCTCGACGATCCGAGCGCGGTCGACGGCTGGCGGATCGCCCTCGACGACGCGCGGCCCCCCGCCTACCCCGCGGACTACGAGTACGCGGAGCGGGTGGACGAGGGGCACTGAGATCCCTCGGTGCGGGCGGCGGGGTCGCCTCCGGGGCGTCGCGGATCCGAACGCCACTTATCCGCCGCCCGCCTGGAAGTCGTATGGAAGTTTACGATCTGGGCGACGGGGAGCCCGAGGTCGCCGTGGTCGGCGCCATTCACGGCGACGAGCCCTGCGGCGCCCGCGCCGTCGAGCGCCTGCTCGACGCCGACCTCGCCCCCGAGCGCCCGGTGCGGCTGATCGTCGCCAACGAGGAGGCGCTCGCGGCCGGCGAGCGGTACCTCGACGCCGACCTGAATCGGGTGTTCCCGGGCAACCGCGACGCGGCGGCCCACGAGGTGCGGCTCGCGGCCGAGCTCGTCGACGCGCTGGAGGGGTGTACGACCCTCGCGATCCACTCGACGCAGTCGTACGCCGAGCCGTTCGCCGTCATCGACTCGATGGACGAGGTGACGCGCGCCGTCGCGCCGCACCTCCCCGTCGACGCCGTGATCCAGACGGACGCGTTCACCGAGGGCCGGCTCATCGAACACCCGCACACGCTCGAAGTGGAGGCGGGGCTCCAGGGCTCCGACGCCGCCGCCGACAACGCCTACTGGCTCGCCCGCGCGTTCCTCGCCGCGACCGGGGCCGTCTCCGCGCCCGGCGCCGACGACGTACTCGACGTCGGCGGCCGCGAGGACGTCCCGGTGTTCCGGCTCCGCGAGCGGATCCCGAAGCCCGCGGCAGACACCTACGAGGTGTTCGCGCGCAACTTCGAGCGCGTCGAGGCCGGCGAGCGGTTCGCGGCCGCCGACGGCGAGCCGCTGCTGGCCGACGAGGCGTTCTACCCCGTGCTGCTGTCGCCGAACGGCTACCGCGACCAGTTCGGCTACGTCGCCGACCGCGTCGGGACGCTGGAGTAGCCGGCGCGCCTCCCGCTCCGACCCCGGCGAGCGCGGTCGGCCTCGGCTTCCTACTCGACGAGCTCGATGGTGTCGTCGCCGTTCGGCACCGCGCAGATGAACGCGCCGGGCTCGTCGCCCTCGTTGCGGTACCAGTGTTCGACGCCCGCGGGGATGAGGAGCGCGTCGCCGGGCGAGACCCTGTGTTCCTCGTCGCCGATCCCGACGACGTACTCGCCGGCGAGGACGTACTGCTCGTGTTCGACCGCGTTGGTATGGCGGGGGACCGCGGCGCCCGGCGCGAGCTCGAACCGGCGCATCGCGAAGGTCGGGGCGCCGTCGGACTCGTCGAGGAGGACGCCCTTCGAGAGCCCCTCGGCGGCGTCGACGGGCTCGTAGTCGACGTCTTCGCCGCGCTTCACGACCGGACCGGAACCGCGTGCGTCGGTCATGGCCGACACTGAGGGGAGCCGTGTATTTAACCGATCACCGACCGAACGCCGTGGTATGCGTGGAATCAAGGTCGGAAGCGCGTTCGGCATCCCCATCCGGCTCAACTGGACCTTTCTGATCGTCTTACCGCTGTTCGCGTACCTCATCGGCGGGCAGGTGGGAGAGATCGCCGGGGTGATGAACGAGGTCGCCGGACTCGGGATCGACGCGGGCGCGGTCGCGGCCGGGAACACCCCGTGGCTGCTCGGGCTGGCGGCCGCGGTGGGGCTGTTCGTGGGCGTGCTGCTCCACGAGTTCGGTCACTCGCTGGTCGCGATGCGCTACGGGTACGAGATCGAGTCGATCACGCTGTGGCTGCTCGGCGGGCTCGCCAGCTTCGCCGAGTTCCCCGAGGACTGGAAACACGAGTTCTGGATCGCGATCGCCGGCCCGCTCGTCAGCGTCGCGGTCGGGGTCGCCTGCTACGGGGTCGTCCTCGTCGGCGCTGGCGGCTCCGACGCCCTCCGCTTCGTGTTCGGCTACCTCGCGCTGCTGAACGTCGTCCTCGCCGGCTTCAACATGCTCCCTGCGTTCCCGATGGACGGCGGCCGAGTCCTCCGGGCGCTGCTCGCGCGGAACCAGCCGCACGCGCAGGCGACCCAGCGAGCCGCCGCCGTCGGGAAGGTGTTCGCGTTCCTGATGGGGATTATCGGCCTGTTCACGTTCCAGCTGCTGCTCATCGTCCTCGCCTTCTTCGTCTACATCGCCGCCTCGGGCGAGGCGCAGCAGACGACCCTGAAGGCCGCCTTCGAGGGCGTCACCGTCACGGACATCATGACGCCTCGCGGGGACCTCCACACGGTGTCGGAGGACACCTCCGTCGCCGACCTGATGGGCCGGATGTTCGAGGAGCGCCACACGGGCTACCCCGTCCTCGACGGCGGCGAGCTCGTCGGGATGGTCACCTTAGAGGACGCCCGCTCGGTCCGCGAGGTCGAGCGCGACGCCTACCGCGTCGACGACGTGATGGCGACGGACATCGTCGCTGCCGACCCGAACGCCGACGCCCTGACCGCGCTCCAGACGATGCAGGAGCACGGCGTCGGGCGGCTCCCCGTGGTCGACGCCGACGGCGAGCTCGTCGGCCTCATCTCCCGGTCGGACCTGATGACCGCGTTCAACATCATCCAGACCGGCGGCACGCCCGGGATCATCAGCGGGCGGCAGCAGGGGGCGGGCGACGAGCCGCGAATCCTCTGAGGACTCGGCGGCTCGGCGCCGAGCGGTCGTCTCCCCCGGCGTGGGGTATATACGCGGCAACGACCTACCTCGGCCCGTGACAACCCGGACCATCCGCGCCCGCGACCGGCCGGTGTTCGGCGTCGACGTCCACAGCGGCGACGTCCGCGGCGACAGCCCCTCCTACGCGCTCGTTATCCTCGATCCCGTCGACGAGGACGACCCGGACGCGCCCGACGCCGAGGGCCCGATGGCCCGGGTCACCCGCGACGTGGTCTCCTTCCGAAAGCTCTGCCGCCTGATCGACGACCGCGAACCGCTCTACGTCGCCACGGACAACGCCTACGAGCTGGCGGCGGACAAGGGAGAGCTCGTCAACTTCCTCCGGTCGCTCCCGGACGGCACCAGGCTCGTCCAGGTGACCGGCGCGGAGCGCCCGGAGCCGCTCTCGCGGGTCGCCTCCCGGCACGGGATCCCCTACGGGAAGGAACCGATGAAGGAGGCGGAAGCGTCGGCGCGGCTCGCCGCGGCCAACGTCGGCCACGAGGTGACCGCGTTCACCGACGAGACGCGGGTGAAGGTGTCTCGCGGGCGCTCGACGGGCAAAGGCGGGTGGAGCCAGGACCGCTACACCCGGCGCATCCACGGCAACGTGAAGAAGCGGACGCGGCAGGTCCAGTCGAAGCTACAGGAGGCGAACCTCTCGTTCGAGCGGGACGTGACCGAGAAGTACGGCGGCTACGCGAACGCGACGTTCACCGTCGAGGCGCGCCCCGAGGACATTCCGGTCTCGGACTCGCGGGCCGGCGACGTGCGCGTCGAGGTCGAGCGCGAGCGCCGCGACGGCATCGAGTACGAGCCCCTCGTGAAGCGGCGCGACCGCGTCATCGTCGGGATCGATCCCGGCACCACCACCGCGGCCGCGGTCGTCGGGCTCGACGGCACCGTCCACGCCCTCTACTCCTCGCGGACCGGCGACACCGCCGCGGTGACCGAGTGGATCGTCGAGCAGGGCCGACCGATCATCGTCGCGGCCGACGTCGAGCCGATGCCGGAGACCGTCGAGAAGTTCCGGCGATCGTTCGACGCCGCCGGCTGGCGCCCCACCACCGACCTCCCGGTCGACGAGAAGCTCCACCGCACCCGCGAGGCGAGCTACGACAACGACCACGAGCGCGACGCGCTCGCGGCCGCGCTGTACGCCTACGACGACCACGAGGACCAGTTCGAGCGGATCGCGGCGAAGACCCCGCCGCGGCTCGACCGCGGGGCGGTGATCGCCGGCGTCGTCGCGGGCGGTTCGTCGGTCGAGGCCGTCATCGACGACCTGAGCGAGGACGACGGGAGCGGCGGTGGCGGGAGCGGCGACGGCGACGCCGACGAGGCGGACCCTACCGAGCCCGAGCGCACCGAGGAGGAGGAGACGATCCGCCGGCTCCGCGAGCGCGTCGACCGGTTGGAGTCGCACGCCGAGTCGCTCGAAGAGGACCTCGACGAGCGCGACGACCGGATCGCGGAGCTGGAGTCGGAGCTGGAAGAGGCGAAACGCGAGGAGCGCATCGAGGCCCGCGAGCGGCGGGCGGTCTCGCGGCTCGAACGCGAGACGGACCGGTTGGAGCGCGAGCGCGACGAGGCCCGAGAGCGCGTCGAGGACCTCGAACGGAAGGTTGAGACGTTAAAGGAGCTGTGGCGGCTCGACCACTCGAACTTCGGCGACGTCGCCGAGGGGCGGGGGCTCGTGAGCGTGAAGGTCGTCGAGCAGTTCACGCTCGACGCGCTCGACGCCGCGGACGAGGCGTACGGGCTCGTCGCCGGCGACGTGGTGTTCCTCCGGGACGCGTCGGGGGCCGGGCGTCGAACTGCCGAACGCCTCGCGGAGACGGAGCCGCGGGCGGTGATCCGCGGCGAGGGGAACCTCTCGGACGTCGCCGACGCGGTGCTGTTCGAGCGCGGGGTTCCGGTGGTGCCCGCGGACGCCGTGCCGGTCCGCGAGGTGGACGAGCTGGCGGTCGCGAGCGAGGAGGCGCTCGCTGACGCCGTCGACGACTGGGAGGAGCGCGCCGAACAGCGCCGGCGCGACGAGAAGGCCGAACGGATCGACCGGATCATCTCCGAGCACCGCGCCGGGCGGACGCTGCCCGAGACGGAGGAATGAGCGCGGTGCGGACACTCCCCGGAACCGCGGCGGGGAGCGGTCGACAAGCGCGGCCGCGACGGAGCGCGTGACGCCTCGCCACACATCCAGAAGTCATATGTCCGGTAACGCACAGTCGGACGTATGGACGCTCACGAGCTGATCACCCGGAACGCGGCCGAGGTGGTCACCGAAGCGGAGATCGAGGCGCTGGCCGACGACCCCGAGGGCAAGCGGGCGTACGTCGGCTACGAGCCCTCGGGAGTCCTCCACATCGGTCACATGCTCACCGCGAACAAGCTGATCGACCTCCAAGAGGCTGGCTTCGAGGTGACCGTACTGCTGGCCGACGTACACGCGTACCTCAACGACAAGGGGTCGTTCGAGGAGATCCGCCACACCGCCGAGCGGATGCGCGACCAGTTCATCGCCTACGGGCTCGACGAGTCGAACACGCAGTTCGTCCTCGGCTCCGACTTCCAGCTCGACGACGACTACACCCTCGACCTCCACGCCTTAGAGCTGGAGACGACGCTCGCCCGCGCCGAGCGGGCGATGGCCGAGATCACCTCCGGCGACTCCGTGAAGGTGTCGCAGGCCGTCTACCCGCTGATGCAGGCGCTCGACATCCCGTACCTCGGCGTCGACCTCGCGGTCGGCGGGATGGAGCAGCGCAAGGTCCACATGCTCGCGCGCGACGTGCTGCCGAGCATCGACCGCGAGCCGCCGACGAGCCTCCACACGCCGCTGATCGCCGACCTCGGGACCGGCCGCGGGAAGATGTCCTCCAGCGAGGGCGTCACCATCTCGATGGAGGACTCCCGCGAGGACATCGAGTCGAAGGTGAACGACGCCTACTGCCCGCCGACGGCCGACCCCGAGCCGACCGACGAGGGGGAGTCGCGCGAGAACCCCGTCCTCCAGGTGTTCGAGTACCACGTGTTCCCGCGCTTCGACGCGGTGACCGTCGAGCGCCCGGAGGAGTACGGCGGGAACCTGGAGTACGACGCCTACGACGACCTGGAGGCCGACTTGGAGTCCGGCGAGCTCCACCCCGCGGACGCGAAGGGCGCGCTCGCGGAGTACCTCGACCGCCTCATCGCGCCGGGCCGCCAGCAGCTCGCGGAGTAGTCGACGCGACGCTATCCGGTGTTCGGATCCGGCGTTTCCGCCGTTCCGTTCTCCGTCTTTTCGCCGTCTATCGTGTGCCCGTCGAGCGGACAGGTGCCGTCCAGACAGCCCAGCCCGGCCGCCGTCTCGAAGACGGGGAGCCCGCAGTCGCACTCGTCGACGACGACGCCCGCCGGGAACGAGAAGGTGGTCTCGCAGTCGGGGTCGTTCTCGCAGGCGAGGTAGACGCGGCCGGGCGCGAATCGGACGCGGAGGTCACCCCCGCAGTCGGGGCAGTCCCAGACTCCGTCGAACCGGTCGCTGACGGCGTCCTCCATCGGGTCGCAGGCGGGGTCGAGACAGAGGTGGAACGGCTCGCCGCGCTCGACCCGGATCTTCGGGAGCCCGCAGTCGTCGCAGGTCGCGTCCGTCACGCTCGCGCCGGCCGGGAGCCCCCAGCGTTCCTCGCAGTCGAGGCACACCACGTCGCCCCGCGAGCGGACGAGCGGCCCGCCGTCCTCGGGGCAGGTCCCGACCGGAACGCCCGCCTCGGTGACCGGGAGCGCGCGGCTCGCGATCGCCTCCTCCGCGACCACCCGGAGTCGGCGGGAGCCGTCGCGGGCGGTGACGGTGAACCCGTCGCCGTCGCCCTCGACGACGACGCTCTCGGGGCGGGTGAGCCACGCGACGGGCTGGTAGCCGTCGGCGTCGTGGACGAGCGTCGTGTCGTCCGGTTTGATCAGGACGACGACGCGCCCGCGGTGGGTGCGGGTGCGGTCGCCGCGGTCGGTCACTACGCAGTCGCCGGCCAGCACGCGGAGTCGTTGCGGCATGGGGCGGGTGGCCGCGGTATGGGTGAAAAGCGCTCGTTGCGGGGGTTTATGTGGGATACGTGGCGGGTCGCGGTGAACACTAATGGAGGGACGAGGTGGCGAATCGCTCTGACGCTCCGGTCGTTTATTTATAAATGGCTGATACCAGAGTAACGGTGGACACCACCAAAGCCCCAGCCGCTCGTTTATAAGTAGATGACTGCGGATCGGCGCCGAACACCGCCAAAGCCCCAGCCGTGAGGGCTCGCGCGCCTTGCTGCGCGCCTCACTCGGTCGCTGGCGCTCCCTCGTTGCGGTGCTTACTGCGGCGTGCTTCGCCCTCACGGCTGCCCCTTTGAGCCCCGCCCCGCAAGCACCGCCGGAAGACCCGGGGGCCGGCCCCCCAGCTTTGCCGGGGCCTCCCGTGCTCCCACCTCCTCTCCACCCCCGTCCCCCCTCCTCCCCGCGGCCGTCGACGCCGACCCGGACCGTGGGCCCGTCGCCGCCGTGGTGGAAGTCGTTGCCGAGGAGGTTCCCGAGGGCGCGCGGGAGGAGGGTCGGATCGCCGGTTACCGGCCCGGGGTCCTCGACGACGAGGTCGGCGCCGGCCGGGC